>CAZQLJ010000036.1:0-11910 GCA_964594085.1 uncultured Clostridium sp. | reverse complement strand
TTTGATGGCTCCGTTTTTTATTGCTTTTTGAATCAATCTCAAATCTTGGTCAAAGAATTCAGCGTTCTCTCAACGAGCGCGATAGTGCCCTTCGCACTCTCGGGAGTAACCAGGCTGTTAGGCTCTCCGCTTCTGATGCAATCGATAAAGTATTTGATCTCACCTGCGTAGCCGTCTACGTTAGAGATGTTGATACCGGTTTCGCCGATTGACTCAACCTTGTCAAAATCAACGGGAGCGTTGCAGTCAAGAAGCTTGCCGTCTCCGCCGAGACGTACGTTTCCGTTCTCAAAAACAGCCTTGAAGGTTGCCATAAAGGGAAGCTTCTCGTCGTTGTACCATCCGCCCTCGATAGCGACGACAAAGCCATCGTAGATATAGTTGGCGAATGCATAATTGGAAAGGTTGCCCTGCATAGGGTGGTAAACACCGGTGATAGCCTTAGGCTCGCCGAATACAGACTGCATATAGTCTACGTCGTGTATCATCATATCAAGAGCAACGTGGCCGCTTCTCTTTTCATCGAGGAACCAGTTGTCCCAGCTCCAACGGGGAGTGGGGCTGACTCTCTTCATGTGGAGGCTTTCAAGCTTGCCGTACTTTCCACTCTCAATAACGCCGCGGAGATATTTGTAAGCGTTCATAAAGCGAACGACCTGCGCGGTCATATATCTCTTGCCGGTGCGCTTGATAGCCGCAAGCAAGGTTTCGCAGTCCTCGCTGTTGAGTGCCATGGGCTTCTCGGAAAGAACGTGGCAACCGAATTCCATAGCCTTAATAGCCTGCTCAACGTGCATATAAGTGGGCGTGCAGATGTCAACCAGATCGGGCTTCTCAGCCGCAAGCATCTCGTCCATATCCGCGTAAAGACGAATGGGATAGTCACCAACCTTTTCCTTGAGCATATCCATACGGATATCACAAGCCGCAACGAACTCAATGTCTGTCATGTTTTTGTATACGTTGAAGTGAACGCTACCCATTCCTCCAACGCCGACTAATGCTATTTTCATATTGTATGTCCTCCTAAAACGACTTAAATCAATGTCTCAAGATATGCCTTGGTTTCGATGATATCCTTAAGCTGCTGCTCACCCGAGATCTCACGCTCGATAGTAAGCGAACCGTCGTAACCGACCTCTTTAAGCTTAGCAACAAATACGGGGAAGTTTACCTTACCCTCACCGACCTTTACCTCGTGTCCGAGCTCCATACCGTTGGTGGGATAGAAGCCATCCTTCGCGTGAATTCCGCGAACGTACTTGCCGATAACGTCAAGCGCGTCAACAGGGTTTGCCTTTCCGTAAAGGATAAGGTTTGCGGAGTCGAGGTTGATACCGATGTTTCCGGTTCCGCACGCCTCGATGAAGCGAAGCAAAGTGGTAGGAGTTTCCTGACCCGATTCAAGCAGGAAGTACTGACCCTGATCCTTCATATACTGAGCAAGCTCACGCATAGTTTCAAGGATCTCGGGGTAGGTAGGATCCGTGGGGCACTCGGGAAGGAAGCCTGCGTGAGTAATAACATCGGTGACGCCGATCTTCTTTGCAAAATCAGCACCCTTCTTGAGCTGTGCAACGCGCATCTCTCTGTACTCGCGGGGAACGATTCCAAGCGTGATAGGACCCTCGGTGAAGTTCCAAGCGGAAGGACCACTCCAACCGCACCAATGTGCTGTGATAGTGATGCCGTATTCCTTGGCAGCGGCGTTTACCAGCTCTGCCATCTCATCGTTATGGAGAGACTCATCCCAGTTTGTCATCTGGCAGTTGTCAAATCCCATATCTCTCATTCTTTTGAATTTCTCTCTCATGTCGGGCGCGAGAAAAGTCTGTACGCCTATTTTCATAAAAAAAGTCCTTCCTTTCTCTTGACTTGTTGTTAATTTTATTATATAATAAAAATCGGACGGAGTCAATAAGATTTTTAATTTTTATATAGCATAAATTTAATTTTATGACATTTTTTAAAAAAACAAAGGAGGAAATTTATGAACGACATCAGCTTGTATGAGAAAATACCTCTGCAACAGTATCCTATACGAATCCACGTGCGCAAGGAATACAAAGTAGATTTTCCTCCGCACTGGCACGAGCACACCGAAATTCATTATATTTTTAATGGCTCCTGCCATATTAAATGCGGCGAAGAGCAGATCGATCTTTCCGCCGACGATTGCGCTATCATAAACACCAACGAGCTTCACGAGGGTGCTGGCGGTCTTTGCGATTCCATCTGTATAATCCTCCCTCCGAACTTCGTAGAGCAAAACCACATCATTTTCAAAAGGATCGTAAAGGATGAATACGTATCCGAGATGGTGCACAACATATATGAAAGATACTGCACAGGCTCGCCGATCGATCTCCTCGAAATAAAGGGCTATTCTTATCTTTTGATCTCTCATCTGATCAAAAAATACGCTCTGCGCTCGCTCAACGATACAGTATATTCCAAATATTTCAATAAGCTCAACAAGGTAAACGATGCCATTCGTTTTATCAGCGAAAATTACGATAAGCCGCTGACCACTAAACTGCTTGCCGAAAAGGTGCATTTGAGCGAAGGATATTTTTGTCAGGTCTTTAAAGAAGTTACGGGAAAGACCGCGATGGAATATATAAATCATCTGCGAATAGATAAAGCGGAAAAAATGCTTTGGAATACCGATATGTCTATATCCGAGATCGCGTTCTGCTGCGGATTTGACGATGCAAATTATTTTTCGAGAACCTACAAAAAAATCAAAGGAAAGACTCCTCACTCGTCAAGAGTATCGGGAGAAACGGAAGAATAATGAGATCCATCCGAAATATATATAAAATTGGTATCGGACCGTCAAGCTCTCACACTATGGGGCCGGCGTTCGCGGCAAAAAGCTTTGCCCAAAACCACCCTGATTGCGAAAGCATACAAGTAACGCTTTACGGCTCGCTTGCTAAAACGGGGAAGGGACACGGAACAGACCGTGCGATATTAGAGGTGCTTTCCCCCACAGAAACAGAGATAATCTTCAACGCCGATGAGAGCATACCGCTTGAGCACCCCAACACTATGACCATTGAGGGATATAAAAGCGGCAAAAAGATAGCCGAAACTATCTTCTTGTCAATAGGTGGCGGTGAAATACGCATAAAAGGGGAATTCGCAAAATCCGAAAAAGTCGCCGATCTGTACGCCGAAAACAGCTTTTCCGAGATCGCCGCAATATGCAAAGATCGAAATATAAGGCTTTCGGATTACGTTTTCGAGCACGAGGCGCCCGATTTTCGAGATTTTCTCGGCAACGTGTGGCATACGATGCAGGCGGCTATACGAGACGGATTATCTCATACGGGAGAGCTTCCGGGAGGTCTTGGTGTCAAGAGAAAGGCTCAAAAGCTCTTCAATCAAAGGCATATCGACGAAAGTCCGCAAACCAAGGAAAACAGACTTGTCTGTGCTTATGCTTTTGCAGTAAGTGAGCAGAATGCAGACTGCGGTCTTATCGTTACCGCACCGACCTGTGGCTCTTGCGGCGTTTTGCCCGCAGTTCTCAAATATATGCAGGATAAAAACTCTTTTTCGGACGACGACGTCATCAGGGCGCTTGCCGTTGCAGGACTTATAGGACAGCTTGTTTCCACGAACGCCTCGATAAGCGGAGCCGAATGCGGTTGTCAGGCAGAGATCGGCACCGCGTGCTCCATGGCATCTGCGGCTCTTGCGGAATTGTTTGAAATGGGAATAGATCAAATAGAATACGCAGCGGAGATCGCTCTTGAGCATCATCTCGGACTGACCTGCGATCCCGTATGCGGACTCGTTCAGATCCCGTGCATTGAGCGAAACGCAGTCGCGGCAATGAGAGCAATTAACGCGCTCAGCCTTGCAAACTTTTTGTCGGACAGCCGAAAGATATCCTTCGACCTCGTCGTTGAAACGATGTATCAGACGGGAATCGACCTGTCGCACATATATCGTGAAACAGGAGAGGGCGGACTCGCAAAGCTCTACCGTCACAAATAACAGAAAAAAGCCCAATACGGTCGGATCATTCCGGCCGTATTAGACTTTAAGAGGAGATATGGCATACGCTTTCGCGTCTGCCTTTTTTTGCCCGAGCAGACGAAATTGTCGGGGTTATTCCTGTTTTTTATAGGCTTTGTCGGGAATGCCGTCGCGGCTGATTCGTCTGAGATTCGTCTCAATTATTGCAAGCGCGCCGTACATTATGCCTCTTTCCTCTTCGCCGAGGTTGCCTCCCGCAAGAGCGACCGCGCGAGTTGCCTTTTCGCAGACGTATTCTGCCGCCTTGACACCCTCATCAGTGAGAACGAGCCTTGCTCTGTAAAGATTTTCCTTGTCAGTCCTTCTGACAAGCAGACCCTTGTCCTCCATCTCGGCAACTATGCGCGAGATCGCCGCCTTGTCCTTATCACAGATCTCACTGAGCTTCGAGGAGGTGATCCCCTCGGGAAAACGGCTCATTATTACCAAATATTGAGCGTATGCGCCGCGAAGACCGTATTTTTCCATCTCGTCGCGCTCTATTTTCGTTATGTACTTGTATATGTTGTGTATTGAATAAGAAAATTGTTCAAACCTGTCAAGCATGGCTTGTCTCCCTTCACATTCCGAAAAAGTTGACCAAGTCGTTGATTTGTCAACAACTTCTATATTATACACCCATTTCCGTTTTTTGTCAATATAATTTCAGAAAAAAGCAAAACATACTACAAAAAGAGCTTTTCTGTCGAAAGTTGCCCCCCGACCGAAAAGCTCTTTTGTAATTTTAGTTATTCTTTAGATGTGAGTGCCAGATAGCGCTTGGCTGCCTCTGCGTGACCCGCGGCGGCGGCAATTCGGTAATAGAAAAGCGCCTCTCTCTTGTTTTTCACTCCCGAGCCCGCGCCCTCTTCACAGCAAAGCCCGTAGCTGTAGGCGGCGTTGCTGTTGCCTCGGTCTGCGGCAAGCTTCAGCCACTTGATCGCCTCGGCATCGTTTTCATAAACGCCGACTCCGTGGCGCAAGCACCAGCCGTAATTATAGCAAGCATCGGTATTTCCAAGCTCTGCGGCGATCTTGTAGCATCTTGCCGCGGCGGCTTCATTCTTTTTGACCATACTCTTGCCGTCGTACATCGCATCTCCGAGCTTATTCATTGCCGCCCCGAGAACGTCCTTGCTTGGTGTCCCCTCTCCGTTTTCAAAAAGCGCGTCCTCTCTTGAAAACGGACTTTCATAATAGCTCTTGAGATCTCCGCCGTGAACGTATATTTTGGATATTTCGAGCTGTGCGCCCTCGTGCCCAAGAGATGCCGCAAGGGAAACGTGCTCTATAGCTGATATATATGACTGAGCCGTCGGCTCGGTACGAGCTATAAGCATTCCAAGCCTGTACCTCGCCTCGATCTCGGCATCCTTTCTGACTTCGATCTCCCTGCGCGTTCTTTCGGGGAATTCGTAAAGCTTTGTTTTTTTATCTACGGGAGCGTTCAGGGCCTTGATATACCACTGTTTAGCATCCTTGCGGTTTCTTGGAATGCCTCTGCCCTCATCAGCAAACACGCCCATCATCATCATCGCAGGAACGTATCCTTTTCTCGCGGCACGAAGGATATATATTCTTGCAGCGGCATATTCGGCTTTCATTCCAATGCCCGATAAGATCGCGCGTCCGGTTCTGTACATAGCCTCTTCGCCGCCAAACTCGGCGGCTTGCTTATAGATGAGCAACGCTCTTCTGGAATCTCGTTCCACCCCGTATCCGCGCTCAAGACATTGCGCTAATGCCAACAAAGCAGGAACGGCCCTGTCCTTATATTCGTAAGCATATTCTATCGATCGCTCATAGCATTCGACCGCGCGCGCCGTATCCTCTTCAACACCAACGCCGAAGAAATAGCACTCTCCCATCATATACGCTGCAGATCGCGAGCCATACTCGTTTCCGCGACAAAACCATTCAAAAGCGGCTTTTTCGTCCTTTGTCGTTCCCAATCCTCTGAGATTGCAAAGACCGAGCTTAAATGCCGCCTTTGCATTGGTATTATCCATTTCAAAAGCGTTGGAATATCTTAAATATGCGAGCTCTCGGTTTCTGACGGTTCCCGCACCCTCGAAAAAGCAGTTTCCGAGCTCGTATTCTGCGGCGGGAATTCCCGCTTCGGCTGCCATCGAAAACATACGGTACGCCATGTCCTGATCCTTGCGCGTACCCTTGCCGTGTCTGCACTTCATTCCGACCTCGTACATCGCCTCTGCAGATCCCGCTTTTGCCGCCAAGGAATATGCTTCAAAAGCAAGCGCGAGGTTCTGCTCTACTCCCAAACCCTTGTCGTAACAAAGACCCAGGCGGTATTGTGCCGTGACGTTTCCCGCCTCGGCAGATTTCTGATAGCAATCAAATGCTCGCGTGAGATCTCGCTCACAACCGTCTCCGATTTCACAGCAAATGCCAAGGCGGCACTCCGCATTTGCATTACCGAGAATAGCGGCCTTTTCATATAATTCAACCGCGCGCTCCTTGTTTTGCGGAACTCCGTGCCCGTAAAAATAACAGCCGCCAAGATTATTTATGGCAACGGCATCGCCGAGCTCTGCCGCCCTTGAATAGAGCGCTACAGCCATTTCGTAATCAATTGGACAACCAACGCCAAGCTCTCTGCAGATGCCAAGCGTACAAATGCACCCAACGTGCTCTTTTTCCGCACCCGTCAAAAAGCAATCGATTGCTTTTTCTTCGTCCTTTTCGCATCCAAATCCGTCGGCATAGCACGATCCGAGATAGTAATATCCGTCGGCAATCCCGGCTTTTGTTGCGTTTTCAAAGCACTCAAACGCTGCCGCAGGATCATGCACCGAAGCGTTCTCGGCATATATGTATCCAAGACACTCCCAAGCTTCAGGAAAAGACTCCTCGGCAAGTGCTTTAAGAATCGCCACGCCGCTATCAACGTCCATCTCTCCCGACTCCATAAGCGCTATCGTTTCCCGACAGACCTCCTCGGGCGATTTTTGTTCTTCCTCTCCGTTGCTCTCGCACGTTGACGTTTCCATATCCTCGTCCGCACCGTCGAGCGCACCAAGCGGTTCGTTTTCGCCGTCCGTATCGAGACTGCTCAGATTCAAGGACACGTCATCATCGGTCAGGGGCGCATCGTCAAAAGAAAGCCCGTCCTCGCGCTCTCCGTATTCAATCGTATCCTTTTTCTCAAAAAATTTTTCGAGCATTCAAGGCATCCTCCTAAAACTTAATTGACGTCGTTGCAAAACAGCTTTGATATAAATCCATTTGTTACGATCTGACGGCATTTCCAAACAAAACGATCGAAATTTTTCACTTTAACAAAAAAATTTCAAAAAACCTCTTTAAATTTTCGCAAAGATGTATTATAATAAAAGAGGGATCGTTGCCACTTACCTTAATTATACAACAAAAACGATCGCTTTTCAAGTGAATTTTAAAATAATATATACTCGGAGGAATAAAATGAAAGCTAAATACACTCTTTCGATCGCTGATATGGAGATCAACGTCATAACCGAAGCTCCCCAGGAGTCTGTCGAGTACATAGTCGGCGTGTTAGACAGAAAGATAAGAGAAATATCCCTCAAAAGCAAAAAATGTACCAGAAGCGAGGCGGCAATTCTTTGCGCACTGGATTTCTGCGCAGATAAGATCGAACTCAAGGAGCGCGTAGAAGCCCTTGAGGACGAGCTTGGCGAAAGCAAGGAAGCGCTCGAGCATCTGAACGAGAAGCTTGAGCTGATACAGAAAAACTCCGAAAGGCTTGAGCGCGACCGCGCAAGACTTGAGGTTGAAAATGAAAAGCTCCGCGCAATACTCGACGATGCAAGATCGGGCAAGAAGTTTGCGCGCGAAGCCATCGCCGATCTTGACGAGACTGAGATAGCAGCTCCCGTGGGCGACGTTTTCGCCACGGATGAACCCGAGAAAGTAGCAGAGGATGCCTCCGACGAGGATGCTGAAACCCAGAAAAAGAAGACCGCGAGCAGAAACAGAGTTGGCTCGATGTTCGATCTTCTCACCTTCACTGATATCTAAGCAAAAATATGAATAAGATAATATTGCCCGAACTCTTAAGTCCCGCAGGCTCACCCGAGGCGTTTGAAGCGGCAATAGACGGAGGCGCCGACGCAATATATGTGGGGGGCGCCTCTTTCAATGCAAGAATAAACGCTCAAAATTTTTCGGATGAAGACCTTGCTTATGCGGTCAGACTTGCACATCTTTACGGTGTAAAGGTCTATCAGACGATAAATATTATGGTGCACGGCAGAGAGATCTCGGAGCTGCTTCGCGCCGCGGAAAGATCGGCAGCCATCGGAGTAGATGCTTTTATAGTCTCAGATCTCGGCGCGGCGAGCTTGATCCACTCCCATCTGCCCGAAATGCCTCTCCACGCAAGCACGCAGATGAGCGTTCACAGCTCTGACGGAGCGAGATTGCTCGCAGACTACGGTTTTTCGCGAGTCGTTCCCGCGCGTGAGCTTTCAAAACAGAATATTCGATCGCTTGTCGAAAACAATCCTCTCGAGGTTGAAATATTTATACACGGTGCGATGTGCGTCAGCCATTCGGGACAGTGTCTTTTCTCGTCCTTGGTGGGTGGCAGAAGCGGAAACAGAGGTCTTTGCGCCCAGCCTTGCCGTTTGCCGTACGCGTGCGCCGAGCAGAGAGTTGGAGATAAATATCCCTTGTCGCTTAAAGATATGTCGCTCGCAGGTCACGTCAAAGAGATCATTGACAGCGGTGTTGCATCGTTGAAGATCGAGGGAAGAATGAAGTCTCCCGAATACGTCCGCGGAGTTACAAAAATATGGCGAAGATTGCTCGACGAGGGCAGAGACGCCACGGCGAAAGACATCGAAGAGCTTTCAGCTCTTTTCTCGCGAGGAGGATTTTCCGACGGATATTATACCGAGAGAATAGATAAAAAAATGCTCGGTGTGCGTAGCGAGGAGGATAAAAAAGCCTCGCGCGAAACCGATAAGTTTGTAAAAATCCAGAGAAAAGTTCCTGTAGATATGACCGTCAGCGTCGTTGCCGACAAGCCATCTCAGCTTAAGCTGTCTTGCAACGGCAAAGCGGTTTCGGTGTGCGGTGAGATTCCACAGACGGCAATTAATGCCCCTATAAATGAGGACACGGTAAAGAAGTCCATATCGAAGCTCGGAGATACCTGCTTCAGTATTCAAAGCCTTGATGTCGACCTCGGCGAAGGTCTTATGATGCCTATATCTTGGCTCAACGCATTGCGTCGAGAGGGAATTGCCGCACTCGAGGCGGCGATGACCGCGCTCCCTGCACAAAAAGTTGAGCCCATCACTCACAAGGCACCACAAAGAACGGCGCACGAGCGTAATATTGGTAGATTTTATTCACCCGAACAAATAACAAGCTCCGCAAGAGAGTATTTTGACGTCGTTTTGCTCCCACTCGATAAATTCGCGGAGAGACCCAACAAAGCGGACGGCTTCTTTATGCCCCCCGTTATCTTCGATTCGGAAAAGAAACGAATAACAGAGCTTTTGAAAAGATCTTCAGAAAACAGGGCAAAATATGCAGTCGTTACCAACATCGGACAGTTAAAAATGCTCAAAGAGCATCTCCCCAATGTAAATATGATCGCCGACTTCCGATTGAACGTCGCAAACGACGAAACGATGTCTTTCCTCGAGAATCTCGGATTCGAAAGCATCGTTCTTTCCGCCGAGCTGACTCTGCCCCAACTTCGTGACATTCACGGCTCGAAGGCGGCGATAGTTTACGGCAAAATTCCTCTGATGACGCTCGAAAAATGCGTTATCAAGGCGCTTTACGGTGAAAAGGACGGATGTAAAATCTGCTCGCAGAACAGAGCCGAGATGAAGGACCGCCGCGGATTTGTTTTTCCCATTCTGCGCGAGTCTGACCACCGCAACGTTGTCTTTAATAGCCTGCCTACAAGTATGTCCGACAGACAAAAGGAGCTTTCGGCAGCGGGAATCACCGACAGACATTTTATGTTCACGACCGAAAAGTCCGCAGAGGTAGATCGCGTCATCGAAGGATATCGCAAGGAAAACACTCCCGAGGGCAAGGTCAGAAGAATATGAACAAAAGAGCGATATGCACCGCATATCGCTCTTTTGTTTGTGGAGGTAAGGCTAAATTCGAATTCGTTATTCCTCCGCCTCAAGCAGAAGATTGTGTTGCGCCACCATAGCATCCCAGGTCTCCCTGCCAACCTTTCCCGTCGCTTCTATGCCATTTCGCTTCTGAAATTCACGGACTAAAGCGGCAGTTTCCTCGTCGTAGACCCCGGACGGAGTATAATCGGGGAAAGAATATAGCCGTGCCAGCTCACCGAGCAGATATTGAATCACGATTACGAGAAAATCGCTCTCCCCGACAGCCATTTCGTATTCTACGCCATAAATATTGCGTGGGAATAGATCAAGCTTAAGCGGAGGCGAGTTGAGCGCGACCGACTCATCGTATTTTTGCTTAAGTATAGCCCAGGTGTTGTTGTCCACCGTGCCCGTTGCGGGTATGCCCTGCGATCTTTGAAACTGTATGAGCGCTCGCCTTGTTTGATCTGCCCAGATTCCGTCTATCGGCACGGGGATTATCCCGTCGTCGTGAAAGGAAAGCTGCCGCAGATAGCGTTGTATGTTTTTGATCGCATCCTTCTCAAAAATATTAGCTGCCATATTTGACCTCCCGTCACCGACCCACGACGAACCCGGGGAATTGTCCCCCCCCAAGCCTCGAGCCGTTATAAAGATCGCTGTAAAGACTTGCGATTCCGCCCCACGCGACAGGCCCTACCACTCCCGTTGTGGGCAGACCGTACAGCCGCTGAAACGCGACCACCGCTTCCTGCGTGCGTGTTCCGAAATATCCCGTTGGATTGACCGCGGGTATCTCGGGAATAAACTCCGATATATAGTTGAGATATTCCTGCAACACTCTGACCTCGTCGGCCTCGACACCAAGCCGCAAAAACACACCGGGGAAGGGTATCGTATTTCCTTCGACGTATTCCACGGGGATAGTTGAAACGATGCCTATGTATGCATTGTATATTCTTCTCCAGGTCTCCTCGCCGACTATGCCGTCGGGAGTCAGACCGAAGGTGCGTTGTGCCGCAAGTACTGCCTCAGTCGTGCCGGGACCGAATATTCCATCGATAGACACTCTCGGGATAGTATTGTAAAACTCCGAAAGATAGCTGAGATAGTACTGGAGCGCGCTTACGCCAACGTTACTGTCGCCCTGCTCGAGCTCACCGGGGAACTGTTTAGTTACGTCCTCAAGACTGATCCCTTCGGAATCGAGATCGTTAAGCCGCTTGACACTGTTGTATATCTGCTGTATCGTGTACCAGGTCGCCTGACCTACAATCCCGTCGGGCGATAGACCGAATGCGTCCTGAAAAGCCTTGACCGCTTCCTCTGTGTCGTATGAAAAGACTCCAAGCGGAGTATTAATTTTCGGTATTGCGGAGAAATTGTCGGATATTCGGTTTAGTCTTATCTGTATCGTCCGCACGTCGTCTCCCGTGCTGCCAAGCTGCAAGGGGTACGAGGGCAGACTTGCCGTCTGCCCCATAACGGGAGCATCGGTAATTATGTCGATATTGTTGCCATAATAGTATGTAAGAATGTCGTACGGCGAGTATCCCTGATTAGCAAGCTCCACGCTGCCCCATTGAGAAAGACCGTCGCATTGCAGTTCTATTCCGTCACAATATTGAGCGTATAAGGGTTCAACGAAGCCCTGCCGACTGATGTAGCTAGTGAAAAGCTCTCGGGCGATCTGATTGATATTGTCAAAAATATCTCTTCCGTTGACGAAAGACTGATCGATCGCGATCGAGTTGGTTATGTCAAAATCATAGCCTCTCGAACGGTAATATTC
>CAZQLJ010000035.1:9018-11921 GCA_964594085.1 uncultured Clostridium sp. | reverse complement strand
AGTATCCCCACCAGTACGCTGACCCCTCGGCTATCTTCGAGGGTGAGATCGGTCGCATCGAGGGCGTTCGCTTCATCGAGAGCACCGAGGCAAAGGTGTTCCACGCTGAAGACCTTGCCGAGAACGCGAGAACTCTCACCGTAAGCGCGGCGGCAAACGGCTCGGCTACTGTCAGCTTCAAGACCGATGCTACCGTTGCCGACGGGGCGCTCGTGGGCAGAGAAGTGCTCATCGACGGCAAGAAGTATTACGTTTCGGCTAACACTTCGTCCTCTATGACTCTTTGTACCGACAGTACCAAAGCGACCGCCGCCTCCGTGACCTGCTCGGCAAACGCGATCATTTATCCCGGTGAGGCAGGCGCTAACGGCGTTGACGTTTACGCGACCCTCGTATTTGGTGAGAACGCGTACGGCACCACCACTCTTGCCGACGGCGGACTTGAGCACATAGTCAAGCAGCTCGGCAGTGCGGGCAGCTCCGACCCTCTCAATCAGAGAGCGACTGTGGGCTGGAAGGCGACCAAGGTAACCGTCCGTCTCGTCGAAGCGTTTATGATCCGTATCGAAACCGCGGCTTCGGTCTGATCGTAGACTAACCATTGGAGCGAGCCCTCTGTGGAGGGCTCGCTCCTCCCCGACTACATCTGAACAGAAAGGATCATTGATATGACGAAATACAACGAGGCAATAGCGGCGCTTAAAGAGGAATACGAGCTCAAGCTCGCCGAAAAGGAAGCTGAGAACGCCCGCCTGCGCGGCGAGAAAAAGAGCGCGGACGAGCGTGCCAATGAGGCGGCGAAGGAATACGAGAGATATCTCAACGAATACATCTCGGTCAAGCTTTTCAAGGACAACGACCGCTATAAAGACGACGTTTACGTTGCCGTGAACGGACAGAATTGCGTGATCAAGCGCGGCGAGTGGGTCAAGATCAAGCGTAAATTCGCGCTTGTGCTCGATGCGTCCGAGATACAGGATATGAAGACCGCCGAATTCATCGAAAGAGAACAAAAACGCTTCAGCGAAGCTAATTAATTTGCCAAAGGCTGCCCGAAAGGACAGCCTTTGTTATTTTCAAAAATGTTTGTTCTCTCGACAGCCTCCGACTATAATTCTCTTGACAAAATACAGCAAGTGCATTATAATGATAATATGTATAAAACCTCGCAGACCGCTTTTTGCTTGCGGTTTTGCGCTTTGGCATTATTTTGCCGATATTTGTGTTTTTCGGGAGGGTGAAAAATATGAATTTGAAACGGACTATCAGACTCGCCGCGCTCGTTATGGCGCTCCTTATATGCCTGCAAGCGTTTGTCGCCTGCGATATGTCGGGCTTGTTGGGCAACGGATCTTCACAGAACGGCACGACCGAAACAAAGGACAACGAGGCAGAGAAAGGACCGAACGCGGATCAGGACAACGGCTCGTCAAACAGACCTCCTGAGGCAGAAAAGGAGAGCGAAGGGCTCGCCTTTGAGCTTTATCGCGGCGAAACCTACGCGGTATCGGGAATTGGAAGCTGTACGGATAAGAATATAGTTATCCCGAGCACCTATGATGGATATCCGGTTGTAACGATCAACGACTATGCCTTTTACGGCTGTGATATTGAGAGCGTGGTCATACCGAGCACGGTGACAACTATCGGCGATTCTGCTTTTGACAGTTGCTCAGCTCTGACCTCGGTCACGCTTGGAAACGGTGTGACAAGTATAGGCAGGGGAGCCTTCCTCGCCTGCACGCAGCTGAAAAGTATAGTCATTCCCGATAGCGTCAGATATATCGGAATGAGCGCGTTTGAGGCGTGTGGCCTTGAAAGCGTCAGCTTCGGCACAGGACTTAGCGAGATCGGAGATTACGCATTCTCGCTTTGCGGAGATCTTTCCGAGGTCACCGTGCCCGACAACGTTCAGATTCTCGGCAAGGGCGCGTTCAACGCTTGTATGGGTCTTAAGACCGTGACTCTTGGCAGTGGAATAAACACGATCAGCGAAAGAGCCTTCAGTGAGTGCTACGACCTTGAAAAGATCACGTTCTATAACAGCGTTAGCACTATTGAATCGCACGCATTCAATATGTGTCAGTCGATTACCACCGTTGAGTTTTATGGAAATACGGCGGATTGGAATGCGATCTCGATCAGTTCGGGTAACGGAAAAATGACCTCCGCGGAGCTGATCTGCAAGCTGGCTGACGAATGGGACGACGTGCTGATAGACCTTGAGCTCAATGAGAACGGCGACGGCTACGTCGTGGTCGGCATAGGAACGTTCACGGAGAGTGAGCTCATCATACCCGATACGTACAAGGGTGTTCCCGTAACCGAGATAGGAACGGGAGCGTTTGAAAGATGTGAGAGTATCGCCAAGGTCGTGATTCCCAACAGCGTTGTGAAGATCGGATCGGGCGCATTTGCCAACAACCCTAATCTTAGGCAAGTGACCTTTGGCAACGGACTGGCCGAGATCGACGACAGCGCGTTTATGGCAACGAGTCTGTCGAGCATCACGATACCCGACAGTGTACAGAAGATAGACGATAACGCGTTTGCCGATTGCCATTCGCTTGAAAGCGTTGATCTTGGCGAAGGCGTCAGACAGATAGGAAACTTCGCTTTTGCATATTGTGAAAATCTGCCCGAGATAATATTCCCCGACAGTATAGAAGCCGTGGGAGTATCCGCGTTCGAGGGCTGTGACAGATTGACGACCGTTGGTCTCCACCCCGATATAGTGTATATGGAGGACTCCTTTGAAAACTGTGATGCCTTGGAAACCGTTATATTCAGAGGACATCCTGCAGAGTGGGAGGTCTTGATCCACGTGCTCGGCCTTTATAGCTTCAAAGAACTGAACGTCAAGTTTGAAGACGGCACTGAAATCGAAGGCACCGATGATCCCA
>CAZQLJ010000035.1:0-8918 GCA_964594085.1 uncultured Clostridium sp. | reverse complement strand
CCCAACGGTGACGACCCTAACGGCGACGACCCCAACGGCGACGATCCCAACGGTGACGACCCCAACGGCGACGATCCCAACGGTGACGACCCTAACGGCGACGATCCCAGTGGAGATGAACCCAGCGGTGACAACGAATACAGTCAGGGACTTGACTACGAGCTTTCGACCGAAGGAAACGGATACGTGATCACGGGAATCGGAAGCTGCACCGACACGAAGATAATTATTCCTTCCGAACACCTTGGATTACCCGTTACCGAGATCGCACTCAATGCGTTTGCCTACGCTCAAAACGTAGAAAGCGTCATTATTCCCGACAGCGTAACGTATATAGGAGCGTCGGCGTTCGAAAACTGCACGAGCCTCGTCAGCGTTTATCTTCCCGAAGGACTTGAATATATTGAGCGCAGAGCGTTCTTCAAATGCTCGTCGCTTACCGAGATAGTCATTGGCGAAAACGTCAGCTATATCGGTGACGGTGCGTTCCGCGCTTGCAATGCGCTTGAAAAAGTATATTACAACGCAGTCTACGTAAGAGATTTTGATATCAATAACGAGGTATTTGCTTACGCGGGTACGGCATCTGACGGAATCGAGCTTATCGTGGGAAATAAGGTTACGAAGATACCCGCGGGTCTGTTCGGTCAGAATTATAAGAGTTCTGATAGTACACCAAATCTTGTATCGCTTACCTTTGAGGAGGGTAGCGTTTGCAAGCTTATCGGCAAGTACGCGTTCTACGGCTGCTCGGGTATTACCGAGGTAGATATCCCCGACAGCGTTAAGATCATCGGCGAATACGCGTTCAAGGGTTGCTCGGGTATCAAGACCCTTACTATCGGAAGTGGAGTGGAGAAGCTCGGCTTGGCGGCATTTTGTAACTGCTACGGACTCGAAACGCTTTACTTCAATGCGGTCAATATGTACGATCTCACCGAATCGTCTTTGGTGTTCTCTTATGCGGGATCTCAGAGCGCAAGCATCAGAATGATAGTTGACAAGGACGTGACGCGTATCCCCGCATACCTCTTCTACAATAATGGTCATGCAAGCTATGTAGGCAGTCTTGAATTTGAGGACGGAAGCGTTTGCACGGAGATAGGAAGCTATTCCTTCGCCAACGCGAAAAATATGACCGAGATAGAGATAGGCGAGGCGGTCACTTATATGGCACCCGACGCATTTGCTTCCTGTAAGGCAGTTGAGAAGATCTATTTCAATTCGATAGATCTCATCAACGACACAAACAAGGGTTGTTTCTCAAACAACCTCGGATCCGAATCAAGCGGTATTGAGCTCATAGTCGGACCTCTCGTAGAGCATATACCTGCATATTTGTGCTACGGTATAGATGAATACGTTGCCAAGGTCATCTTTGCGCAGGGAAGCGTATGTCAGAGCATTGGCGAATGTGCGTTCAGCGAAGTTGCGATCGGCGAGATCGAATTGCCGAACAGCCTTGTCAGCATAGGTCTGAGGGCATTCGAAAATTGTAGCGCGATCACGAAGATAGTTATTCCCAAGAGTGTCAGAGCGATAGGAGAATACGCCTTCTCGGGCTGTACCTCTCTTGGCAGTGTGACTGTCTATGATGGATTAGAGGAGCTTGGCCTTGATATATTCTCGGGCTGCACGCTTGAATATAAGGAATACTCGGGCGCTTACTATCTTGGCTCGGAAGAAAATCCGTATGCTTGTCTTGTGTCCGCGGTATCCACGACTATAACCTCGTGCGAGATCCACAAGGATACGAAGGTAATATTCCCCTATGCCTTCTCGAACTGCAGCTCGATCAAGGATATCGTGATACCCGATGGAGTTACATCTATCGGCGCTTACGCGTTCAACAAGTGCTTTACCTTGGCAAACGTGACGCTCGGAAGCGGAATTACGGCTATTCCGAACGGTATGTTCTCGGAATGTGATGATATTGAAAGCATAGATATTCCCGATGGAGTGACCTCGATCGGAGCAAGCGCGTTTGCAAACTGTGAGCGCCTTGGTGAAATTGAGATACCCGACAGCGTTACCGAAATAGGCGAATTTGCTTTCTATTACTGCGAAGGTCTTGGAAGCATAACTATCCCGGGAAGCGTAAAGGAGATAAAGGCAAATACCTTCTGGCGCTGCAAATATCTTTCGAGCGTTACTCTTTGCGAGGGCGTGACATCGATCGGATACCGCGCATTTGCGAATTGCGATTGGCTCTCAAGCATAACGATCCCCGACAGCGTCGAGCATATAGATGCGTGGGCGTTCTATCAGAGCTCCTATTACACTTCTGTGGAGTACAACGAATACGAGGGTATGTATTACCTTGGCGACTCTGAAAATCCCTACTCCGTGCTCGTTGGCTCCTCGGGAAGCATTACGGGAGAGACCTGCAAGATCCACAAGGATACCAAGAAAATTATGCGCGGAGCGTTCTCGGGTAGCGATATAACGAGTATCGTAATCCCCGATAGCGTTGTCGAAATAGGTGACGAAGCGTTCGCAGAGTGCGAGAACCTTCAGACCGTTGTCATCGGTAGTGGTGTCAAGACCATTGGTGAAAGCGCGTTCTACTGCTGCGAGAGTCTTGCAAACGTAACCTTTGGCGAGGGCCTTGAGAGCATAGGAAATCTCAGCTTCTCGGCATGTAACTCTCTTGAAGAGATCGTGTTGCCCGACGGAGTAGTCACGATAGGCGAGCAGGCATTTGCAAGCTGTAATTCGCTTAAAAAGGTAGTTATCCCCGGAAGCGTAGAATCTATGGGATCTATGGCGTTCGGTGCTTGTCTCGTGCTCGAGGATGTTACGATAGAGCAGGGAGTTAAGAGCATCGGCGAGTCTGCATTCTACAACTGTGGGGCGCTTACCGAGATCGTGATCCCCGACGGCGTTGCCGAGATAGGTAGATATGCGTTCTCGAATTGTACCTCTCTTAAGAGCGTTACGATCGGAAGCGATTTTGGAAGCATCGGAGAAGGTGCATTCGCCGGCACGGCTATCGAAAAGGTATACGCTGCCGACGTAGGATCGTGGGTGAATATCACTTTTGCAGATGAGACCTCCAATCCCTTATCTGACGCAACCGAATTTTACGTTGACGGAAAACCTCTCACAAATCTCGTGATTCCCGAGGGTGTTGAAAGCATCGGAGCGTATGCGTTCTACGGATACGAGGGACTTGAGAGTGTTGTCATTCCGAGCACCGTCGTTTCGATCGGAAAATACGCGTTTACAGAGGCTATCGGAGCCGTATACTTCACGGGATACGCTGAAGAATGGAGTTTTATCCCCATCAGCGCAAGCAACGAAGGTATCGTTGATGTAACGGTATACTGTGAATACGTTGAATAATAAACATTAAAATAAAAGCAATAGGCTGCCGTGCGGAGACCTGCGATAAAGCGGGTCGGCCGAGGGGAAGCCTTTTGCTATCTTCAACTCTTGACACGGGGGCGTCGGAGTGGTATAATTTACTTGAAGAAATATCGTTTTAGTAAAACAAGGAGGACAGCGTGAAAGTTACTTCCGTTTAACCGTGTAGTATGCTTTTTCACGCGCGAATTTTGCCTTGACGGCAAAATTCGACGTTTACTATTTGTTGCCGCCGCGGGCGGCGGAATGGAGGTTTTTATGAAAAAGTTTAGTTCAATGTCCTTGAAGGGCAAAATAATCCTTTCGGTGATCTCGGGACTTTTGTTTACGGCAGTTTCCTTCTATATAGCTCTGCCCGCGATCAACCCGATGGCACCTGAATTCTGGACGTATCTTGTGTTCGTGATAGCGTCGTTTGCTTATCCTTTCCTTTTTAAGTCGGGCAACGGTGCCAACGACACAAATAAGCCCAAGAAGGTGCGTAAGTATTCAAAATTTGAATTTAACGGACGTATAAATAAAGTCGTCGTGGCGATCACGGTCGCTCCGATAGTTATTCTGATCATCGGCGGCATCATATCATCCGAGGTCTTCAACGCGAGAAAATACGCAAGCGTTATCGAGGTCGAGGAGGCAGTCTTTGCCGAGGATATGAAGGAATCGAACGAGGTCACCAATATTGCACTGATGGACAGCGATTCGGCGCGCTATCTTGGAAACAAGACCTTGGGAAAGGTATCTCACATGGTTTCGCAGTACGTTGTGTCCGAAAACTATACGCAGATAAACTATCAGTACACACCGAAGAAGGTCGCTAACCTCGAGCACGCTGATTTCTTCAAATGGTTTGCGAATATGGATGAGGGTGTTCCGGGATACGTTATGGTCGACCCCGTAAATAACAGCGCCGAGTATATGGAGCTCAAAAAGCCGCTGAAATACGTTGAGAGTGCTTATTTCGGCGACGACCTTATGAGAAAGCTCCGCTTCGACTATCCCACAAAGATATTCGACGATTTTATCAGCTTTGAGGTCGACGATGAGGGCAATCCTTACTACATAATTACCTGCCTTGAACCCAAGGTGTTCCCGTTTGGTGCTATGGATGTCTGCGAGGCGGTCATTTTCGATCCCAGCACGGGTGAGAGCAAGATCTATGCGGTCGAGGACATTCCCGCTTGGGTGGACGCGGTCTATTCGGGCGACCTTGCCGAACAAAAGTACAACTGGTTCGGCACTCTCTCGGGCGGATTTATCAACAGTATCATCGGAAATAAGGATTGTAAGCAGACCACCGACGATTACGGCTATATCGTTATCGGCGACGATGTTTGGTACTATACCGGAGTCACCTCGGTGACGGCTGATGAGTCCAACATTGGATTTATAATTTCCAACGCGAGAACCGGAGAATACAAATATTACCCCGTAATCGGTGCTGAGGAGCATGGCGCTATGAACGCGGCTGAGGGCGAGGTCCAGGAAAAAGGCTACGACGCTTCTTTCCCGTCGCTTATTAACGTTTCCGGTCAGGCGACTTACATTATGGTACTGAAGGATGAGGCAGGTTACGTTAAGCTTTACGCGCTCGTAAACGTTGAGCAGCCCAACGTGGTCGCGACCGCACCCAATCAAGAAGACGCGATGAAGGCTTATAAGGCGCTTATGATTGAAAATGGCATTGTTGAGGAGGAAAAGGCTCCCGAGGTTGAAAAGAAAATTGCGGAGATCACGGTCAGAGAGATCAAGACCTTTACCGTTGACGGCAATACGGTCGTTTATTTCGTAGATGATAACGGAGTTTACTACAAGGGAATGATCCGCGATCTTGAGCAGCTTATATTCTTCGATGCAGGAGATATACTTCGCATTGAGTATTCCGAGACCGATGATGAAAAAATAAGACTGATCGAGACCATTGTCGAGGTAGTCGAGGAATAATTTTCTTAATGTTTGCTTAATAATATAGTGGTATGATGTGATCGAAGAAAGGGAAGGAGGGTAGTGCTATGTCGACAATATTTGATTATTTAAGATGGCGCGGAGACCTTTCGTTTATAGAATCCCGCCTTGGAGAGATAGATAGCGCTATTTTCTCTATGATATCTTACGTCGATTACAAAAAGCTCTGTCACGGAGAGAACTGTACACTCAGCGAAGCCGCGAGCGAATACTGTACGGACGGAAAATACGAAAAGGTCAGCCTTGGTGTTATATTTCCGTCAAAGCAGATAAACAGGACCTTTTGCGAGGCGGCGAGGACGAAGCGCTACGGCGGAGCGCTCATAACCGATTTTGATGCCCGCACGAGCCATGAGGACGGCTATCAGTTCGGCGCAGTTACCTATCATATCGACTGTAACCGTATGGTCGTGATCTTCAGAGGAACGGACGATTCCATCGTCGGCTGGAGAGAGGACTGCCGCCTTGCGTTTCTCGACGAGATCCCCGCACAGCGAATGGCGGTCGAGTATCTTGAGAGGATCGCTAAAAAATATCCCGACGAAAAAATATACGTAATGGGTCACTCAAAAGGCGGACATCTTGCGGTCTATTCGGCTATAAAATGCTCGGATGAGATCAAGGAAAGAATTATGCGAGTGTATTCGCTCGACGGCCCGGGATTTTCAAGCTCGATCCTGAATTCCGAGGACTACAGCAAGATAAAAAGCAAGCTCGAAATCCTTATACCTCAATCCTCGACCGTAGGAACGATGTTTGAAAAGGGCGATAAATTCAGCGTGGTCAAGAGCACGAATTCGGGAGTTTTTCAGCACGATCCGTATTCTTGGGTGCTTGACGGTCCCCGATTTATAAAGCTCAAGGAGCTGTCGAAGGCGGGCAAGAAGAACGAGGAGCAATTCCGCAGACGAATGAGTAAAATGACCGCGGAGGAAAAGCAGGAATTTATCGAGACCTTGTTCGACGTCGTCGACGCAACAGGCGCGAGAACTCTGACCGAGCTCACCCGCGGAGGCCCCAAAAAGCTGAATACCATTATCAAGACCTACAACGGACTCGATAAGGAAAAAAGGGAAATGATAACCGAGATCCTTTGGCGTATCTTGGAGCTTAAAAAAGCATAAAAAATACCGAGTAGCTACGTGTGGCTACTCGGTATTTTTTTGATTTAATCATCTGATATCAACGGTTACCTTTTTGTTGCAGCCTGCGGCAGCGGCCTTGATGACCATACGGATCGCCTTAGCGATACGACCGCCCTTGCCGATGACCATTCCCATATCGTCGGGAGCAACACTCAAAGTAAGAGTGATACTGTTCTCGGTCTCGGTGCAAACAACCACGACTTCATCGGGATTATCAACGATAGCGACTGCGATGTTACGCAGTGTTTCCTTAAGATCCACCATGAAATTCTCCAATCTTAAATCAGATATTGTTGATATTCTTTTCAGAATCAGTCAACGATACCGGACTTCTTGAGAAGAGACTTTACGGTTTCGGTGGGCTGTGCACCCTTTACGAGCCAAGCCTTAGCCTTTTCAGCGTCGATCTTAACCTCTGCGGGCTCTGTGCCGGGATTGTAGTAACCGATCTCCTCGATGAAACGACCGTCTCTGGGGTAACGGCTGTCAGCAACAACTACACGGTAGAAGGGAGCCTTCTTTGCACCCATTCTTCTGAGTCTCATTTTTACCATTTTTTTGTCCTCCAAAATTTGATATAATAATTTTTTATTTTCTATTTTAAGCCTCTCGGCTTTAAAAACTTTTTTTAGAAGGGAAGCTTCATCTTTCCCATCTGTCTGCGGCCCTGCTTGGTCTTGCCCATATCCTGAAATTGCTTCATCATTTTCTTGATCTGGTCGTACTGCTTGAGAAGCTTGTTGACCTCCTCAACGCTCGTACCGCTGCCCTTGGCAACTCTCTGCTTGCGAGAGGCGTTGAGCATTTCGGGGCGCTCGCGCTCCTTTTTGGTCATCGACTTGATGATAGCCTCCTGATGAACGAGCATCTTTTCGTCTACCTTCGCGTCCTTGAGCGCGCCGGGCTTCATTCCGGGGATCATACCCGCAAGCTGATCAAGACTGCCCATGTTTTTGAGCTGTTGCATCTGCATAAGGTAGTCGTCAAGAGTGAATATCGACTGACGGAGTCTTTCCTCCATCTCTGCCGCCTTTTTCTCGTCGAACTGCGCCTGCGCCTTGTCGATAAGGGTCAGCACGTCTCCCATTCCGAGAATACGTCTCGCCATTCTGTCGGGGTGGAAGGGCTCTATCTGATCGAGCTTTTCTCCGACACCGATAAACTTGATCGGCTTGCCCGTGATGTAGCGGACTGAGAGCGCCGCGCCGCCTCGGGTATCACCGTCGAGCTTGGTGAGGATAACGCCCGTAATGTCGAGCATATTATTAAAGGTTTCCGCAACGTTGACCGATTCCTGACCGATCATCGCGTCGATAGTAAGGAGTATCTCGGTCGGCTCAACCGCCGCCTTGATATCCTGAAGCTCTTTCATAAGGACCTCGTCGATCTGAAGACGACCCGCGGTATCTATAAACACCGTGTCATAGCCCTTTTGATTAGCCAATTTGATTCCTTCGGTTGCGATCTTGACGGGGTCCGTCTTATCGCCCATTTCAAAAACGGGAATGCCGAGCTTTTCTCCGACCACCTGAAGCTGCTTGATAGCGGCGGGACGGTAGATATCGCAGGCTACGAGCAGGGGATTCTTGCCCTGTTTTTTGAGCATACCCGCAAGCTTTCCCGCGTGTGTGGTCTTACCTGCACCCTGAAGACCGACCATCATAATGACCGTAGGAGGCTTTGAAGCGACCGTAAGCTTCGAATGAGTCGAGCCCATAAGAGCCGCGAGCTCCTCGTTGACTATTTTGATGACCTGCTGTCCGGGATTGAGCGATTCAAGCACGTCTGCGCCGACCGCACGCTCGGAAACTGTTTTTATAAAGTCACGAACGACCTTGAAGTTAACGTCAGCCTCAAGCAGAGCGAGCTTGATCTCTCTCATACCCGCCTTGATATCAGCCTCGGTAAGCTTACCCTTGTTTTTGAACTTTTTGAAGGCATTTTCCAGCTTTTCGCTGAGATTTGAAAACATACTCACGTCACAAATACCTCCTAAATAAATATAACTTTTGCTGCTTTGCAGCAAAAATATCACTGCGCCCTGCGCAATACCACTGCGTCTCGCGCAATATCACTGCGCCCTGCGCAATATCACTTGAGCTCGGCTCCAATATAACTCGCCGCAGGCGAATAAAACTGCGACTTGTCGCTCACCCAACGCTTTCGAGCAAGAGACGGATCTCATCCTCGATGGTTTTGGGATCTTCGCCTGCTTCACACATTGTAAGAGCGCGCTCGGCGTGATGCTGTGCGCTTTTGAACTTCCTTGCAAGCCCGAGCTTTTCCTCGTAGAAGAGAAGCTCCTCCTCGGCTTTCTTGATAAGGTCGCGCACGCCCTGACGGGAAATGCCCATCTCCTCGGCGATCTCGGAAAGCGACATATCATTATTATAATAGAAGTCGAGCGCATCTCTGCGCCTTTCGGTCAGCACGTCGCCGTAAAAG
>CAZQLJ010000034.1:8136-11925 GCA_964594085.1 uncultured Clostridium sp. | reverse complement strand
TTTCTTTTCTGTTGGTTCTGCTTGCTGCCGCTGATATATTGTTTTTTATCTGCTCAACGTTTCTGTCGAGATATGAATAACAAAATTCCGAATCCATTTTAATCAATCAACTTTCCGTCATACAGGTCGTTTCCTGACGTGATTATCAGGTCGTTTATATTCAAATACGGGGTGTTGCTGACGCTTCCCTCCGATTGCGCGTCCTCATAGGTAGCTACGACATAATATCCGTGTCCCTCTCCTATGACCGTAACTCTTCTGAAATTGACTACGTTTCCGACGAGGATATAAACTCCTCTTTCTCCGTTTACAGTTGTCAACGCGCCAGTCGGCACCTTATATCCCGAAACGGTTCCCATTTTTATCTTTACACTCTGATCGCGGTCAAAGTTTCCCGCCGCAGACAAATCTCTGCTCGAGAAAAGTAGATATCCGTCACCGCTTTCGTCCAGGCATATATTTTCAAGAGTCATCGGTACGGCCTTATTTCCCTCACCCGAAAAGGTGATCTCGTAGCTTGATCCAAGCGAGAAAAGCAAGCAGGTCGCTTCGTCGGCAGGCAGGGCAACGTACCACTTGGTGCTATGGACCGATCTGCCTATTACCTCTGCGCCGTATTTTTCAGCTTTGCATTTTGCAAGCTCTTCAAGTCCTTCGGGAGTCAGACCGTCCAGAGCCGCTGTATTAAAAACATTCTCATATCCGTCGGTGCTTTGGAAGAAATAGAATCCCTCTTCGCTGACAAGAGGCTCGCCCGAAGCTCCGATGCTGTCGAGCAGATCCTGCTTTTCCTTTTTAAGCGACGACGTTATGCTTTCGGCAACACCGTCCCTACCCGTTATTACGGAGTAATTGACAAGTGCTCCCAGCACAAGCTCACCGTGGCTGTCCGCCGATATAAAATCTCCCTTGAGAACAGAATCCACGTAAGAATAATACGAGGTCGACAAGGTCTGATTAACGTGTGCCATTCCCGACACGGTACCACTCACCGACGCGCCCGAGTTCAATCTGTCGATACGACTCGAAAGATCGTTGATCTTGGATTGGGTCTCGGATATTTTATCGCGTGGCTGACCTTCCATAGAGTAAAACGCAGCATAAGTCTGATGCACTCCGACTCGCTCTCCGTCGCCGACGAGATGATCGCAGACACCTTCTACAGCCATCGATATGACCAACTCATTTCTGAAAACGTAGCCGTCCAGATAAACGAATTCCGTATCGGTGATCTTTTGTGCGCGTTGGGTCGACACGGCGGTAGAAAAGTTCTGCGCGAACTGCACCGCAAAGTATGCGAACAGGGCAAAAATGACCAAAAGTATCACAACGTTTACAACGGATTGCTTATATACCCTTGCTCCTTTTTCCCTTCTCACTTTTCTTTTCCCTCTTTACATTGCCGCATTTTTGAACATATGTATTGATTATAACATAAAACTATCTTTATTAAAAGAGTTTTATCGAAATATTTACAATATCTTCAAATGTTTTTAAACTATTTCCGTCGTCAACGTAGACCTTGTGGGCATAATCCTTACCCGAAAACCAGGTGGTCTGTCTTTTCGCGTAGCGACGGGTCGCTTTTTTGAGCTCCTCGACGCAATTTTCAAGGCTGTCTTCTCCGCGCAAATATGGGAGCAGCTCCTTATATCCGATCGCTTGCGCGGCGGTTTGTGATCGCTCGAAAACACCCTCGTTCATAAGACGTTTCGTTTCGTCGAGCAAGCCCTGCTCGATCATAAGATCGACTCTGCGCTCTATCCTCTCGTAAAGCAGGTCGCGGTTTTGGAATGCAAGCGTTATTACCTTGTGGTCGTATTTCTCGACTATTTCGGAGTTTTTCTTGTCTATTTCGCTCTTTTTTTGACCTGTGACAAGACAGATCTCGATCGCTCTCATCACTCTTTTGACGTTATTTTTATGTATCGTTGCCGCGGCTTCGGGGTCAAGCTCGACAAGTCTTTCGTAGAGCGCGTCAACTCCTTTTTCATCAACAAATCTCTTTAATTCCTCGCGCAGAGAATCGTCGCAAGCCGCGCCGTCGTCGTTGCCGCCGCGCAAAAAGCGATCGAGATAAAGTCCCGTGCCGCCGCAGAATATCGGCAGCTTTCCGCGCGAAGTGATATCGGCTACCGCGCGCTCTGCGTCCTTGACGTAATCCGAACAGGAATAGGGCGCATCGGGGGGCAAAACGTCGATCAGGTGGTGGGGCACCTCGGCAAGCTCTGCCTTCGTGGGCTTTGCCGTGCCGATATCCATTGTGCGATATATCTGCATAGAGTCACAGGAGATTATCTCGCCGCCCATGCGTTTAGCAAGCTCTATTGCAAGTGCGGTCTTGCCCGACGCGGTGGGGCCCGTGACAGCAATTATCTTTATTTTTTGTTCGTTTATAGCGGGCATACCTGCGTTCCATCCATATCAATATAATTCTTTTTGACACCGAGCTCTTCCATCCAGCCTCTGACCTCTACGGTCTTGAAAACGTGGGTATTGAAGCCTTTACCCGCATCGTTTTCCCAGAGCCATTTTGGTGTGCACCAAAGGCAGATCTCGGGTCTTACTGCCTCGTAAAACTCCTTGGAAACACCTTGCTGGCCGTGGTGTGCCATCTGACAGATATCGCAATCAAGCATATCCGTGCCTGCATATTTCGCAAGTATTTTGTTGCCTGCCTGAACTCCACAATCACCTAAAAAGAGTGCGGTCTTGCCGCCAAGCGTCATTTTGAAGACAGTTGACGAGTTGTTTGTCACGTTTGATGTGATCTCGGGATCGGTGGTGTAAAGTATTTCTATTTTTGCTTCGCCGATCTCGTACGTATCACCACCCGAGACGATGCAGATCTTATCGGCAAAAAGCGGTAGAAGGCTATAAAATTCTTCTGCGGTCTTTGCCGCGTTGCGATCATGTCCTCTCAACAAGAACTGCACCGATGGGAAATTGTAACAAACCCTGCCTATCTCGACCTCGTCGCTCATATTCTGTACGACCTCGAAAAATGCACTGACGTGATCCTTGTGCGAGTGGGTGAGAAACCATGCGTCGACGCGCGGCTTTTTCTCTCCCGTCAGCCTTTTGAGATAGTCGACGAAATATCTCGCGTCCTCGCGGTGACCGCCGTCTATCGCGATGATCTTACCGTCTGCGGTCGTTATAATAAAGCTCTCCATCTGTATTGGAGTCTGGGAGTGGAGAAGGTGTATGGCATTATTCATAACAAACCTCTTTGGTGTTTATTTTAATTTCGTCGCGGTGATTTCTTTGATTCCTAAAGCTTTAAACGAGGCTTCGACCTTGTCGGCTGCATCAAACTCTAACATATCGTTCAGGATCAAGCTGCCCGATGCCGTGACTGCCCCATCCTCGTGAGGAATAAAAGAGACAAGCATCGAATATCCCGATTCAAAAACGTACAAGAGATATTGATTTTCCTTGATGTTTTTGTCGACGAAGCATTTACTTGCATTAAATAGCGAAGATATCACCAGCTCATCGGTGCCTGCTTGAGAATTGATGCGAGAGACCAGCGAAGACCCCAATCCCTGAACGAGTCTATCTTTCAAAGACTTGGGGAGCTTATCAATATCCCCATTGTTTGACGCAAGCAATTCAATCAGCTCGTCTTGAGAAATCTTGAGCTCATATACAGCAGTGATCTTTGAAAAATCTGTCGCTTTAAGTTCAGATAGCATCTCATCGTATGCACTGATATTGTTAAGCATTATATTAGCATATTCGTCGCTTTTCACCATTTCTGAAACAAGCGCAACGACCTCGTTGCCT
>CAZQLJ010000034.1:3879-8036 GCA_964594085.1 uncultured Clostridium sp. | reverse complement strand
AGCATATTCGTCGCTTTTCACCATTTCTGAAACAAGCGCAACGACCTCGTTGCCTTTATTAAGTGCAGCTTTTGAACCATCTTCGCAGGAACCCATTCCTATACTCAGAATAAAAGCCATTAGAATCAATAAAGCCTTTTTCATAAACCTAACCTCCTGTTTTATTTAAATGTTTAATATCACGAATTATTTTATAAACATCGCGTCGCCGAATTGTACGGGTTATAACATCCTAACGGTTTGAGATATTGTACAAACCAATCGAAAAAACAAATTTCAACTATATTCTGTCGTGTCCGTTTCCATATTCTCTTTTCATTGCCTCAACAGAAACGACCCATTGTTTGCCGAATTTACAAACATCGACGCCATTAACAAGTTTCCCGTAGGTAATTGCTTTGCGAAGCGTGCTTTCATTGAGTCCCCAAAGCTCTGTTGCGTCGCTTAATGCCATCAGTCCGTCAAACGGAGTATCGACCTGCACACCATTTTCCCAGAGTTCATCACAGGATAGGTCAAGATCGTCATTCCATACAATCCCATACCCACCAACATCAACGGTGACACAAGCAAACTCTGCGTGATTTTCTTGTAATATTGCAAATAAAGGAATTTTTGCAAATAAAGGCTTTACATCATAAATTTTGGTCACTCCCTCTGAGAACTGAACACTTAATTTGTATTCGGGCAGAGCCGCAACGTTTTTTATCTTATGAAACATAATTGACCTCCTATCATTCAAGTGGTGGGATTTTCTTGAACTCTTGTGTTCTCCATATTTCCATTAAAGCATCTCGGTGTAAAGCAATCCACTCCTGCACCATATTCATTGCTTTGTTTGGAAGATGCCCTTCGAGCACCTCGCCAGTCATAAAATCTATTGCAGCAACGTCCTCGTTATAAATTGCGTGGATATGTGGTGGATTATGCTCGCTTTGTAAAAAATACATTCTGATAACGATTCCGTAAAATCTCGATAATACCGGCATAGCTTTACTCCTTATGATTTCCTCAATCACATTATATCACGGTATCGTGACAATGTCAATATATTATTACAAAAAAATCCCGAGGTTTTTCACCTCGGGAAAAATCAATTGGATTTTAGTTTTTTGTTAAGTAAATGTCGTTGCAAAGATTAGAAATATCGTACAGAACAGAATCTGCGCGTTCCACCAACTCATCCTCGCAGTAGAATTCCTTCAAATCTTGAAGCGTTGACAGGCGAACGTTTCTTACCAGCTCCATTTTTCCCGTTAACGGATCCTTTTTCGGAGCCGTCAGATCGTTAAATACCTTTGTGTAAAAAGCCAAGAGCTGCTGATTGGTGGTTTCGCGACATTTGACAACGTCGGCGATTCCCCTTGCCTTTCCCTCTGCGCCGACGTCGCCGGGGCCACCGGAACGAACGTCTTTAAGACTATTTAGCGCCTCGGTTATATGTGCGGTGTTATCTACGATCTTCTCGATTTGAGCCAAAACATAATCTATTGAAAGAGTTTTGGACACGTTCTCTTCTACTGTTGCTGCTTCTGTTGTCTTTGCTATATTTTCTGTCATTTTTTCATCCTCCAAATATTCATTCGGCGGACACGCAAGGCATATTTTATTCTCGTCTACGAAGCGTGCCCTGCCTGATTTAACAAGACCTCTTGCCCTCTTGGGATAGGTCGCTTCATATTCATTTCCTTGCTCATCAACTACAATAACGTTTTTTTCGATGGGTGTCGCCCCCTTTGTATTGAATTTGCATATTTTGTGACTCCGTTTTTTGTTATGGGTGCCGTCCCCTCTCACAAAATTATTGTATCATATATACAAGCGGCTGTCAATACCAATCGGCATTTTTTATTGAATAAACATGGCATCATCGAAGTTTACAGGATATGTGATGTAGGGGCGGCAACCTGCCGCCCGCGGACGACCGATGGTCTCCCCTACAGTGTTTTTTTCTTTTACTCTATAAACATTGCGTCGCCGAAGGAGAAGAAACGGTATTTCTCCTCAACCGCGGTCTTGTAAGCCTCCATTATATGCTCTCTGTCGTAAAGGGCCGAAACGAGCATTATAAGAGTGCTCTGCGGCAGGTGGAAATTGGTGATAAGCGCGTCGACCGCCTTGAATTTATAGCCAGGGTAGATGAAAATGCCCGTGTCGGCATTCATCGCGTGAACTATACCCTGCTCGTCCGATGCGCTCTCAAGAGTTCTGCAAGAGGTCGTGCCAACGCAGATAACTCGTCCGCCTGCGGCGCGACGGGAATTTATAATGTCCGCGCTCTCCTTTGAGACCGAGAAAAACTCGGTGTGCATCACGTGCTCATCAAGTCTGTCCGCTTTTACGGGACGGAACGTGCCAAGTCCCACATGAAGCATAACGGGAGCTATCGCAACGCCCTTTTCTTTGAGCTTTGAGAGCAATTCCTCGGTGAAATGCAGACCCGCCGTGGGCGCCGCCGCCGAGCCGTTTTCTCTTGCGTAGACGGTCTGATAGCGGCTTTTGTCTGTCAGTTGCTCCGTGATGTAGGGCGGCAGGGGCATAAGTCCTATCTCGTGGAGCACGTTGTATATATTTTCATATTTTTCTTTGTCGTATTCGAATTTGATGAGGCGGTTGCCCTCCTCGGTTATCTCCTTGATCTCGCCTACAAGCGCGCCATTACCAAAGACCTGCTTCATGCCAATTCTTGCACGTTTGCCCGGTTTGACAAGGCACTCCCAGGTGTCAAGCTCGCCCTGACGGAGCAAAAGCAGCTCGGTCAGCGCTTCTTCTCTGCCCTCGACGTGACCGTAGATTCGTGCAGGAATCACCTTGGAATCGTTGACGACTAGAACGTCCTCGGGGTTTATATAGTCAAGAATGTCGTAAAAATGCTTATGTTCTATAGTGTTTTCAGTTCTGTTGAGCACCATGAGGCGACTGTGGTCTCGCTTCTCTGCAGGGTGCTGGGCGATAAGCTCCTCGGGCAGATAGTAGTCAAAGTCTGCCGTGAGCAGCTCGGTGGGCTTCTTTTCGTTAATAATTACCTTTTTTTCTTCGTTCATCTTTTCTCCAAGACTGCCATTCCGTGACGAAATCGCCTTGAGTGGCATATATTTTAATATATAATTATTCATTATGATTATACCACAGACATGCCTTATTTGCAATACAAAAGCGCACATTTTTAGCTTTAAAGGGGGATATTTTATGAGCAAAAATAAAAAAAGTATTTTCGCAGGCGCGGCGACTGCGCTTGTAACTCCGATGCTTGACGGTGAAGTCGATTACATAAGTCTCGGAAATCTTATCGAATTTCAGATAAACGGCGGAATTGACGCTTTGGTCATCTGCGGCACTACGGGTGAGAGTGCGACTTTATCCGACAAGGAGCACAGGTCTGTTTTGGCATTCGCGCTTGAGAAAGCGAACGGCAGAGTGCCTATGATCGCGGGGACGGGATCAAACGATACGGCACACGCTATAGAAACGTCGCGCTTCGCTTCGGCGCTCGGGTACAAAGGCTTGCTCGTCGTTACACCCTATTACAACAAGGCGACCGAGCGCGGTCTTATAGAAAGCTACATAAAAATTGCCGACGCGGTCGACTGTCCGATCATCCCCTACAACGTGCCCACGCGAACCTGCTGTAACATTACTATGCCCGTATATCGCGAGCTTGCAAAGCACGAAAATATAGTTGCCGTAAAGGAGGCATCGGGAAACGTTTCGGCGATTGCGGAGCTTATAGCAGAGTGCGGTGACGATCTTGACGTGTACTCGGGAAACGATGATCAGACACTACCAATGCTTGCGCTCGGCGGCAAGGGGGTGATATCAGTGGTGTCAAATATTATTCCGAGAGAAATGACATTGCTTTGCCAAAAATGGTTTGACGGCGACATAAAAGAATGCCGCCGTCTGCACGAAAAATATCTGAAGCTGATGAAAATTATGTTTTGCGAGGTCAATCCAATACCCGTCAAGACGGCGCTTGCGCTGATGGGGCTCTGCTCTGCCGAAATGCGCCTTCCTATGTGTGAGATCGGAGCAGAAAATCGAGGCAGACTTGAAAAAGCGCTTTGGGAATATGGGTTGGTTAGGTTAAGCGAAAAGTAACAAAAGCATTAGAAAGGGAAAACCCCCACTTGTGTGTTTTCCCTCTTTCGGCAAGCCGA
>CAZQLJ010000034.1:0-3779 GCA_964594085.1 uncultured Clostridium sp. | reverse complement strand
CGGCAAGCCGAAATTCACCCTTTCGTGGCGCTTTATAAGGATAAGGGGATTTCGCCGTTTGCGAACGGCGACCACCGCTACGCGCGTTGGATCAGCGCAAGCTTTTTGAAAAAAGCTTGGCAAAAACCTTCAATAATTTTTTTCCGAAAGTTTTTGGAAGAAGGGGAAGGTGCAGGAGGGGGAAGGAATCTTTTTTCAAAAAGGTTCCTTCCCCCTCCTGCAATCTATCCTTACTTCTTCTGCTGCTTACACCAGATGTTCATAACTAGCTTATGAGGCAGGAGCTTGGTCAGGAGCACTTGTCCTCTTATCGACGCTCCGCAGACCGAGACGTCCTTACCGCGCTTCATATCCTTCACTGCGCGGTTAACGACCTCCTCGGACGTGAAAAATTTATTATAATATTTAATGGTATCGTCGCGAACTGCGCGGTCGAAGAAATCGGTCTTGACCCAACCCGGACAAACCGATATCATCTTAATCTTGCGGCTCCTAAGCTCTCTGTTGAGCGCACGAGAGAGTGACAGAACGAAGGCTTTAGTCGCGCCGTAGGTCGCGATATAGGGCACGGGCTGGAAGGACGACAGCGAGCCGAGCTGATACACCTTACTGCCCTCGGGCATATAAGGCAGAGTGAGATAGGTCACCGCCATAAGCGCCTTACAGTTGAGGTCGATCATATTCATTTGCTCGGCAAGAGGAATGTCCTCGAAGCTGCCAAATTTGCCAAAGCCTGCCGCATTTACGAGAGAGACGACCTGCGCGTCTGCTTCCTTGAGCATCTCACCGTATTTTTCAATATTCTCATTTACCGAAAGGTCGAGTTCAATAGGACGGATCGTTTTTTCGGTCTCGCTTTTCAGCTCCTCGAGCTTGTCTTTTCTTCTTGCTATTACCCAAATTTCGTCACAATCCTCGATCTTGTCGATCATTCTGACGAAATCTCTACCCATACCCGAGGACGCGCCTGTAATTACTGAAATTTTCATAAAGATCTCCATTCCGCCGCTAACGCGGCACTTTTATTGATAAAATTATTGTTTCACTGCTATGAGCACCGTATCCCACGCGGGAATATATTGTCTTCTGCGTATATAAAATTTATATTCGGGGAAACGCTCGTGTATCATCAAGGGAAGCTCGAATATATCCTCACTTCTGTGATAGAGTGATATCATCAGCGCGGGGCGATGCGCTTCGATCGTTTTGAGCGAGCCCAATATGGCTTCTTTTTCCGAGCCCTCGACGTCGTATTTGATATAATCTATCCCTTCTCCGCCAAGGATATTGTCGAGCGAGTCGGCTTCTGCCTCGACGATCTTCGGCTGCTTGGTGACGGGCATCTGCACTCCCGAGAGGAGCGATGAATTGCGGTTTCCGCTTCCGTCGAAGTACAAGGTCGCCTTTTCTGACCAAGCGGCGAGTTTTAGAGGCATTATCCTGAAATTCTCGACCATTTCGGCATATTCAGAGAGCTTTTTGTGATTTCTGCGATCGGGCTCGAAGGCTACTGCAGTCTCTAATTTTGGGGCAAACGGAGTTATCTCTCGAAGTGTGTCTCCGTTATACGCGCCGAGGTCGGCTATGCGCTCAAATTTCTCTGCACCAAGCAGATGATAAACCTCAGAAAAATCCGAATGAGAGTCTTTTAAATAACGTATGTCTCCGCTTAATTTATAGTTTACGACCGAGCGAAAGATCTCTTTGGAACGCTCGTCACAGAGAAGCGCCTCGGTCTTGTCAATTTTCTCCTTGTTTTCGGCATAAAACTCATAATTGAAAAGATTATCGCCGCAAACGGGAACGTCGGGAGCGTAAAGCTCACATTCTGACGCAATACGGTAGATATTCTCCAGAACTTCGGGCAAGGACGAGGCGAACGAGAGCAAGACGATCATATTTTCTCTGCCGTATTTCTCCTTTGCCTCGGAATACGACAAGACCTTTTTTCCGTGGAACAAATGCCCTCGCACAAAGCCGTCGCTGGCAAAAAAATCAGCGATCTCTATGCCGTAGCGCTCGCAGACCGACAGAATCTTGTCGGCACCGTTCCCCATGCCGTACATCAATATTTTTTTGTCACTTTTTTGCAGATACGTCCACAAATCTTTATTTTTCAACATCTGTACAGACCCTTTTTCGTATTGACATCGATCGGCTTTTGTGATAAAATATTCTTGTAGAGCCGATCCTGCTTTTATTATAGCAGAACGAAGCGGTTTTGTAAAGAATATTTATCGAAAAGGAGATCAAAAATGTCTTGTTTGTTTTGTAAAATAATTGCGGGAGAGATCCCCTCTGCCAAGGTTTACGAGGATGAGAAGGTATATGCTTTCAAGGATATAAATCCCCAAGCGCCTGTTCACGTGCTCGTCATTCCCCGTGAGCATATAGAATCTGCCGACTGCGTGAATGCCGAAAATTCGGCATCGATAAGCGCAATATTTGAGGCTATTCCCAAGGTTGCGGCAGCTTGCGGACTTGAGAACGGTTACCGCGTTATCACTAACGTTGGCGAGGACGGTTGTCAGAGCGTCAAGCATCTGCATTTTCATATTCTCGGCGGCAAAAAGCTGCCCGAAAATATGGGTTGATTGCGTTTTTTGATCATTTTTTTAAAAATTAGTGTTCTTTTCGCTCAAAAACGTCAAAACTATTGACTATAGTAAAATTGCATAGTAAAATTAACGTGTAAAAATCGTGAAAGAGGAAAATTTATGGAAACAACACTTATAATCATGGCGGCCGGTATCGGATCGCGCTTCGGTGGCGGCATCAAGCAGCTTGCTCCCGTAGGCCCTTCGGGCGAGATAATTATGGACTATTCGATCCACGACGCGCTTGAAGCAGGCTTCAACAAGGTAGTATTTATCATTCGCAAGGATCTTGAAGAAGATTTCCGCAGAATAATCGGCGATCGCATAGAAAAGATATGCCCCTGCGCTTACGCTTTGCAGGAGGTCGAAAATCTTCCCGGAGGATTTAAAAATCCCGAGGGCAGAACAAAACCCTGGGGTACAGGTCACGCAGTTCTTGCCTGCAAGGGAATCGTTGACACGCCTGCGCTCGTTATCAACGCCGACGACTACTACGGCAAGGACGCATACGTCAAGCTTCACGATTACATCGTAAATCAAATGGACACCTCTAACCGAGAGGTTCTTGATATTGCAATGCCCGGATTTATCCTCGGCAACACACTCTCCGATAACGGTGCCGTCACTCGCGGCATCTGCTCGGTTGACGAAAATAACAGCCTTTCCTCTATTGTTGAGACCTCCAATATTTTCAAGGGGGAGAACGGCACGGCTTACGTCGAAGAAAAGGACGGAAGCAAGAGAGCTGTTGACACCGAAGCGCTCGTTTCCATGAATATGTGGGCATTCTCCCCCGCGTTTATAGACCGTCTTGAAAGCGGATTTATCGAATTTCTTGCTAACGGCAATGCGAACGAGATGAAATCCGAATATCTGTTACCGACGATCATTGGTGATATGCTTGAAAATGGCACGGCAACGGTCAAGGTACTCAAAACGACAGATAAGTGGTTTGGTGTTACCTACAAGGAGGACAAGGATTACGTTATCGAATCCTTTAAAAAGCTGATCGCAGATGGAGTTTACAAGGAAAAGCTATTTGAATAAACTTATACTAAAAACGGTTCCGCAAATGCGGAACCGTTTTCTATTAATCGTTATAGTAGGCTTCAAGCACCGCTGCAGCGGCTTTGGAAGCGTACGTACCGCCCCCCGCCTTCTCAATGACCGAGGTCACTATGA
>CAZQLJ010000033.1:0-12045 GCA_964594085.1 uncultured Clostridium sp. | reverse complement strand
GCAGGTCAAGGTAGTCACGGCAATGCTTGAAAACGATGCAGGTATTATGGGCGCGGCGGCTTTGTGGATGTAATTTGTTGAAATATAAAGCACGTCAAACGGTTTCGTTTGGCGTGCTTTTCTATGTGCAATCTCTAATACGTGCATGTAAAAGAGTACAAATGGGCAATTTATGGTTGACAAATCCTTCTTTAAGAGTTATAATTAATTATCTATATCCCCAAGGATTGCATCAATTTCAAAATAAATGACAATTCGGCGGCATTTCTGTATGCAGAGAGGTCCGACCTTGTAATAGAATGGAGACAAAATGACGTTCACGATCTTTTCACTGGTTTTAATAGTGGCAGTCGCCTTCAGCGTGAGTAAAGGTGCTTACGACGGATATCGCAGAGGAAGCTCAAAAGCTATCATCTGCCTTTTATCTGTCGTTTTTTCGCTTGTAATGGGCAGTATTCTTTCCTCGCGCATTTATGCTTCCTCGTTGAGCAATTCTATAGTTTCTGCTCTTTATCAGAACGAGAGTTTGGCATATTTGTTTGAAAACGTCGATCGCCTGAGCGTTATATTGAGCGCTGTGGTATCTATGGTGCTGTCTCCGATAATCTTCGTGCTCGTATTTTTGATCTTGCGGCTGATATGCCACGTGATCACGGCGATCGTTTATAAAAAGACGCTCGATTACGGCGGCAGGACAGAGAGCAGCGTCGGAGAAAACGACACTTGGTACAAGCGCAACAATAAAAAGATAGGCGCCGTTGTCGGAGGCGTAAGTGGATTTCTCATAGTGTTGATAATGTTTTCGCCTATCATCGGCACGCTTAAGACTGTCGATTCTCTCGTGAATATGACGAAAAGTGATGATAGCGCCTCGGAACAGCAGGTACAGGTGGATCAGGCAAGCGCCGAGGCTGATACAAGCACTGAAGCAGGGAATAGCAAACCCAAAAGTGCACTCGACGTCGTGTCCGATTATGCCAACGATTTTGCGGGAACCGTGATGTATTATTGCGGAGGCAAGGCGATCTACGATATGAGCGCAAGAACCGAGGTCGACGGACATACGGTAGTATTGACACAAGAGATAGATTCTGTTTCGGCTATGGCGAAAGAGCTTATAGAGGTCGCTCCCGCGATCACCAATCTCGGCAATTTCGGTGCAGAGGACGTCGGAAAGCTTGAAAATATATGCGACACGGTAGACGATTCTTATTTTTTGAGCTTGCTTACGTCTTCCATTGTCTCTTCGGCTTCGAGAAACTGGGCGATGGGTGAAGATTTTATTGGAATAGCGCGTCCCGATTTTAACGACTCGATATCTGCCTTTACGGATTGCATATTCTCGGTTTTGGCGACTACAACGCCCGATACGGTAGGAGAGGATCTTTCCACGATCTTCCGCGTGTGCGGCATAATCATGGATTCGGGACTTCTTCAAACCAATGGAGATTATGATGCGATCATGGCGCTTCTTGAGGACGGTGAATTTTTGAACGAGCTTATCAGCGAGCTTGAAAGCAACCCGAGAACCGCACATCTTGTCGATAGCATCCACCTCTTTGCAATGAACTCCTTGATGAGTAACATTAAGTTTGACGGATATGACGTGAGCGAGTACGAGGGCTTGATGGAGGATATCGCAGAGCAGTTTAACCGAATGAACGGACAGAGCCACGATAAAAAGGTGGAAACGCTCGCCAATTATACCGTGGAATACCTGCAGGATTACGGAGTCGACGTTCCCGTTGAGGTTGCAAAGGTCATTGCAGACGCGATGATAACCAACATACCCGATTCCGACGGATACATAACTGCCGAGCAGATGAAGGAATTTTTCGAACAATATCAGGGAAATTGATCCTGTTAAAATCATTTATTTTGGAGAGATCTTATGACTGATGCCATTATCAAAGCAATATTTGAAGCACTATTCGAAATAATACTCTGCTTTGTCAGCATAGGCATATACGCTTTTTTGGTAGGATCTGCGTTGCCGTCGCTGATACTGCGATTCAAGTGCCCAGTGACAGACAGAGGCTTAAATAAATATACCTATCCGAGTGGAAGGGGAATACTTTACGAGCCCCATCCCACGTTGAGAGGATACGTGAGCTCGTACATACTTTTCGTCGACGACGGAATTAAGTATATAAGATGCAAGGTCACAGACCGTGTTGACCGTATAGGATATTCTGTGGTGGTGTTTGACAGACACGACAGAATAGTAGACGTGCTTCGGGTAACCGACGTCATAGGTCCTGCGGGCTGTTCAAAGCGCGTAGCGTTGCCCAAGGAGACCTCGTACGTAACGTTTATGCTCGATTCGGTAAACGGCAAAAGTGTAACCGTCGGTTCGACCTTGACATTCGATAAGACGAGAGGCATCATCTTTGCTTGTGCCGTAACTTTGTCTACGGTAGCGGAGGGATTTTTCCTCAGAGCGATGATACTCGGAGCAACGAAGGCTTTTGGCGGCAGTGGATTGAGTATAAACGGAGCAGTAATATTTATCGCGGCAATAGCTATAAGCGCCATAGGTCTTTGTGCTATGTTCCTTAAAAAGAGAAAAGGCGGTCTGAAAATAAAATGAGTGAGATAGATAAGGTCACGGTAAAGGGCATTTACAAGCATCCGCAAATAGAGGGATTTGTAACTGTCAAGCAATTTATGTTTGTGTACAGAGACGGTGTCAAGCATCTGCTTCTGCGGTGCTCGAACGACACCGAAACAGTGCTGAGGTCGGTGCGCTTCGTGCTGACCGAGCTTGACCGCGACGGCGCGGTGCTGAACGTTCGTCATCTGACCTATAAGGATATAAATGCCGAAGCGGGACAAACGTTTACGTCATCAATGGGAATACCATTGTCAGATGAGTGCGTCGACTTCAAAATAAGCTTTGTCAGAGCAGTTTCGGATAAGCATACCTATAAGGTCAAGGGAAAGAAAGCCTATGCATATTACGCGCCTCAAAAGGCTCTGCGCAAATCGAATGTATTTGACGTTGGCTTTTCGGTAAACTCGTTTGAAATATCGCAATTCAAGCCGATAGCAAGGCTGATGGCGTGGGCGCTTTCGCTGGTCGTCATTGCGCTGATAGTTATATCGTTCCTTTGATAAAAGGGAAATCATAAAAGCGGAAATCGATCCTTTTTAACTTTTTACTTTGGAGAAAACAATGTTAAAATATAACAACATAATCTCAAGTCTTAAGGACGACGATAAGGTGAGGATACTCACCGACGTTATGTCCTTGTCGGACGGTGAGAGGGCAAGCCTCGGCATACCGGGATTTGCCTTTTGGAATTTGCGTCGAATGCTCAAGGACGGGAAATATCCCTCTCCTCAGGCGCTGGCGCATTCATGGGACAATAAGCTTATTCGCGAGCTTTCGGGCGAGGTCGCGCTTTCTGCGACGAGCCACGCGTCGAACGTAATAGCAACGCCTGCCGCAAAGGTCAAGCTGTCGCCTTACAGAAACGAGATGTCCGAGGACGTATACCTTTCGCAAGCGCTTGCAACAGAGTTTGCTCGCGGAGTTAACTACGCGGGCGCGTCGGCGGCAATATCGGGATATTATCTGACCGATACCGACGTCGAGTGGATGGACGTTTCACCCTCAAAGGCGGTCTTGCACGAGTTTTTGATAGAGCCGTTCAAGCGCATGGTAATCGATGGACACGCGTCTGCGGTTATGACAGACAGGCGAATCCTTGCAAATGAATATTCACACGAAAATGCATATTTATCCGATGCCGAAAAGGGCAACGTAGCAAGCGATACCTGTGTCGTTGTAAAGCGCGCCTCGGCAGAGGACACGGTTCCTTTCCTTATAAACGGCGGAATATGCCTGAAGGGCTCGTCGTCAGCGCTTGAAAACGCACTAAAAACCTATTATAAGCTGCAAAAGAGACAAGAATCGGGAGAGATGACCGAGGGCGAGATCGAAGCCGAGATAAAAGCGGGCAGAGCAATATCTCCCGAGCTTATCGACAAGGCTCTTGAAAGATTATTCACTTTCTTGCTCGAGTCAAACGGAGAAAAGGGCAAAAAACTGCTTCCCGACGAAAAAGAAAAGCTTGCCTCCCGAGCCGCCCGGGGTTCTACAGTTCTCTTGAAGAACGAGGGCTCGATGCTTCCTCTTGATATAAAGAAAGCATCCTCGGTCGCACTGATAGGCGGCATAGCCGCTGACGGCGAGGAGGGAAATACCCTTCTTGACAGATGTGAGGCTTTGCTTTTGGCTGACGGAGTCGGTAAAATTGAGAAAGAAAAGGGATACGATATCCACAAGGAAATAGAAACCAACGAGGTGGATTCTCTCACGGCGCTCGCGGCAGTTCGCGCTTGCGACGTTGCGATCTTGTTCTTGGGACACGGCGAAGAAAGAGGAACCGACGTTTCCACGTCGCACAAGGTGTCCTTGCCGTCAAATCAGCTTGAATTGGTTGATAAATTAAATCCGTACGCACAAAAGATCATCGTGGTCATGGAATCGGGATTTGGCGTGGACGTTGGCTTCACAGAGCCGTTCTCCGCGGTCATGCTGGCACCCTTTGGTGTGAGAAACGACGCGGCAGCGATAGTTGACGTCATCCTTGGAAATGCCGAGCCCTTGGGACGATTGCCGTACACGCTTTATTCGGATATCGACGGATATTCCGAAAAGCATACGTTCTACCGCAACAGATACGGTGTCAAGTCGGGACGCTTTGTGGGTTATAGATATTACACCACGGCAGGTCTTTCCGAGCAATACCCATTTGGACACGGACTTTCGTACACCAAATTCACCTATTCAAAGCTTGAGGTCAGCGGCAATACGGTGAGCTTTACGGTTACGAATACGGGCAAGCGCGCGGGCAGAGAAATCGCCCAGATATACGCAGGGGCAAAGGATTCGAAGCTGATAAGACCCTCTCGCGAGCTTTGCGGCTACGCTATCATAGACCTTGAGGTCAAGGAAAGCAGACGCGTCAGCGTTGACATCGAGCTTCCTCAGGTCTTTGACGAGCAGAGTGGCAAAATGGTCATTGAAAAGGGAACTTATGATATATGCGTCGGTTCATCCTCGACTGATATCAGGCTCAGCACAATCATTCAGGGCGGAAACGACGTCGTCAACAATACTACGGAAGACAAGCTTTACAATTATCTTCAGACCGAATCAAACATTACAGGTGACAAATATACTTTAGAGGCAGGGTACGATCTTATGAATAAGTCGAAAAAAAATATAATTTGCGGAATAGGAGCGAGCGCTTTGGCGGTAGCTCTCGGAGTGTACAACGCACTGACTGCGTCTGCTACCTTCCTGGGAGTTCTTACGGCGATTTTGGCTGTAGTAGGAATAATCTTCTTTATCATCGACGCCGTTGAAAAGAACAGAGAGTACGGCAAAGAGCGAGAAATGATCGCAAAGGAAAATCAGAAGCAGTTTGAGGATGCGGAGCAGCTTCCCGAATTTTCTGCGGCAGCTATGTTCAGAACCGAGTTTGACGTAGAGCCCGAGCATCAGAACGATACTCGCGAGGTTGCAGTAAAAGCGCGCAAGGCGTACGACGAGTCGCTCAAATTCGTTGACAAAAAGCTTGATTTTGCGCGTGCGTCCAAGGATTTCAAGGAGTTTGCGCTCGAGCGCGGACTTATACTTGACGAGGACGTGGTAAAGAGCATTTTTGCGGCAGTATCCTCCTCAAGACTCTTGGTATTCAAGGATATGAGCTCCGAGGACTTCAAGAGCCTGATATCCGTTTTTTCGGATTATTTTGGCACAAAAACCTATATCGACAAGGTGGACGGCTCTTACGTCAACGAGGAAAGTGCACTTTTTGCTCTTGACGAAGAGGATCACCGTGTTAAGAGAAACCTTGCCTATGCTATCGAAGGCGCATTGAATGTGAAGGAAAGATTACATATAGCGGCTCTTGACGGCGTCAGAACCGAAAATATGATGGGATATTTCACCCCCTACGTCAAGCACGCGAAAAATCCCCTTGGTAATACCTCTGTTACAGCGCATAACGATCGCAACAAGGAAATAACCTACTATCTCCCTCAGAATATATGGTTTGCGGTCAATCTTGCTATCGGAGAATGCTATGATATGATCCCCGACCTCATTCCCGAGATCGCGACCGTAAATCGCGTTCCCGTGGCAAAGACAACACCCTCGAACAAGCACTCCGACTTTGGCAATTTCTTCTTCTACCAAATGGATTATATCAGCGAGCGCGCTGTAAATAAGTTCGTTATCGCCGAGGATCTCTGGAAGAAGATCGATTCCCTTGAAAAGCGTATAAAGAGCCTTGAACCCACTTTTGCGATAAATAATAAGATGTGTCTGGCATTTGAAAAGTGCGCGGCTGCTCTTATGGCAGCGGGAATTGACAACAAGCAGAGTGTTGACGTCGCTATGTCGATAAAGCTTATGCCTGCGGCAATACTTGCGGCAAGCGGCAAGAAGACCGAAAACGGCGATTCGCTTACAGAGATATTCGACTCGGTATTCGGCGACGACGATATGGTCAAGTGCGCCGAGGTGCTGAAAAACGCAGATACCTACAAAAAAGAAAATCTCGTAGTTCCCGAGGTGACCAAGCCTTCGGTTGCTGAAAGTAAAGCAGAAAAAACTGTGGACGTTGAGAATGAAGTCAAGATAGCAGAGGACAAAGCAGCCGTTGACGAGTCAGAGACTGCCGTAACCGAAAATGACGAGCCTTCAGCCGATATTTCGGATACAAACGAAGGTCAGGATTAAGGAGATATAAATGTTAAACTTTATAATGTCCAATGCTTTAGCGGCATTGCTGTCGCTCACGGAGCTCATTTCCTCTCCCGGTGCGATAATTGTTTACCTTTTCGTAGTTCTGGCGGCAATAGCGGTCATAGTTATCGCCATTATTGCCAAGGAAAAGGGTCAGTCGGGCGCAGTGGAGTATAAGATCTCTTATGACGGTGCTATAGCGCCCCAAGAGAAGAAAGAAGAGGTCGAGGAGACGGGAGAGCGCTTCTATATGCTCAGTACGATCGACAGCAACGAAAAGAGCTATATGAGAACGAGCTATGACAAGGGAATAACTCTCAAGGAGCTGTGTGATAATTTCAGAAATTACGCGGCAAGCAATCACGGACTGTATTACGACATCGAGGACATCAGAAGATTTATCGCAGGAATGTCGGTGTCGCATATATTGATACTTCAGGGTATGTCGGGAACAGGTAAGACCTCGCTTGCGTATGCTTTCGGTTCGTTTATAGATAATTCGTCAACGGTCATACCCGTACAGCCTATGTGGAAGGAAAGGACCGACCTTATAGGATACTATAACGAGTTCACAAAGAAATTCAACGAAACGCTTCTGCTTGAGAAGATGTACGAGGCGAATTACAGCGAGGATATCTATATCTCCGTGCTCGACGAGATGAACATAGCGAGAGTAGAGTACTATTTCGCGGAATTCTTGTCGCTCCTCGAATTACCTAACCCCGACGACAGATATCTTGAGGTAGTGCCTGACAAATGGCCTACCGACCCGAAGAATCTGATCGAAGGAAGAATAAAGCTACCTGCGAATATGTGGTTCATCGGAACGGCAAACAACGACGACTCGACGTTTGCTATATCGGATAAGGTATACGACAGAGCAATGGTATTGAATCTCGAAATGAGAAGCGAGAGATTTGCGGCGCCTTTGACGAATAAGATGCACATATCGACAAAGCAGTTCAACGCATTGGTTGAAGAAGCGATAAAGGAATATGATATAAGCAGAAGAAACAGAGCAAGACTCGAGCAGCTTGACAAGTATCTTGTGGATCATTTCCATATCACGTTCGGAAACCGAATAATGAAGCAGATCAGAACGTATATTCCCGTGTATATCAGCTGTGGAGGAGACGAGCTTGACGCACTTGACGACATACTGTCGAAGAAGGTAATGAGAAAGCTTGAGACGCAGAATCCGATATATCTGAGAAACTCCGCCGAGGGACTTATCAATTTCCTTGACGAGCTTTTTGGTCAGGACAAGATGACCTTGTGCAAGGACTTTATCCACAGACTGCAGAGAAATGCCTAAAAAGGAATTTATCGTATGAACGAGTTAGATACATATTATCGAGCGTTGCTCGAGTTGCGAAACACAACGAATAGCGTCCGACAGTGCGCGATGCTCAACGCGGCTATTGCCGCGGCTGATGCCGAGGACGACAAAATAGTCGTAACGCGCGCAAAGTGCACCGTCGACGAGGATTGGATATGTGCTATTGAGGAAGGTCTCATACATATCGAAAAGGCTATCAAGGAGGAGCGTCAGTTTATACGCTCTAACGGCGAGGTCGTTCCGATAGAGAAGATCAAGAACGTATCCAAGGAATCGGTACAGCATCTGGCAAGGCACGGAAACCTCATTACTCACGTGCCCGAGGACGAAAACGATATCATACCCGATAAGCTCTTTTCGGTAGAGCGACTCAACGATTATACCGTGTATGAAAATCGTTTTCTGTATATGCTGTTGTGTTATCTTCGTGATTTCGTAACGCTGAGATATAACAAGATCCTGGATCTTACAAATAAATACGACGGCGCGCTTACTATGAATAAGACCGTATCGTCTGCGAAGAGAAAAATGACGTTCGTCGTAGATCTCAAGGAAGAGCGTCGCGACGACAGATATCTGAGCAACAACAATAAGGCAAAGCCGCTTATCGACCGAATAGACATCATTTTGAAGACCATATTGGCATTTTTGTCGACTCCGCTTATGGAGTATGCTTCAAAGGTGGCAATGCTCAAGCCCCCGATAACCAAGACCAACGTCTTGAAGATGGATAACAACTTCAAGGGTGCGGTCAAGCTTTACGATTTTATAATTGCTTACGATAGGGCGGGATATTCGGTTGAAGACGAGGTGCTCACCATTTCTCCCTTTAGCGATAATCTTGCCGCAGAGCTTGCCGATTGCAGTGCATTGATATCCTTTATAACCTACGAGTATGGACTCGGCATAACCTCCGAGCTCAAGGAGCGTTATATAGATAGCGAAAACCGCCGCAGATTAGAGGAGCTCAGAAAAAAGACCGAGCAGCTCGAAGCTCTCTCCAGAAGACTCAAAAAGTCCGACGTAAGCGTTGAGGAGTATATCCTCACGCTTGAGAAACACGTGCGTGCGCTTGACGCAGAATGTGCCAAGATAGAATCGCTCAGAAATGAAATATCGGCTATGAAGGTAGCCGAGCGTGAGTACGTCGCTAAAATCGGCGAGCTGACCGAGGCTGCCGATGTGCTTAAGCAGGAGCTGATCGACGAGAAGCAAAAGCAGCTTTTAGAGAAGGCAATGCTTCAAAAGCGGCATCAGAGCGAAATGGATGCTCTTTGCCAAACTCATAAGGAGGAGCTCCGACTCAACAACGAGCGCCACGAAAAAGAGCTTGAGGAGATCCGATTGCACATTCGCGAAAAGGAAAACGGATTCGCGGAAGAGCTTGATCGGGAAAGGGCAGTGTCGCAGTCGATACGCGACGAGCTCGCGCAAAAGACCGACGAATACGATCAGCTATACGAGAGATTTCTCTTGGCAGAGGCGATCGCGAACGGAGTTCGCGCGCGGCGCAAAGAAACGCTGGGAGATTACACCGACAAGGAGAGCTTCAACGAGCTCGAAAAGCAGTATAACGCTTTCTTGCGATTCTATAAAAAGCAGTGGCAAAAGACCAAGAAGAAGATAAGAAAGAATACGCTCAAAATCGAAAATCTTAAGAAAACGAAAGACGACAGTGACGGTCTCGAATAATTGTTATGAAGAATAAAAAGATAGACAAAAAGTGGATATTTTTGATGATCGCGGTTGCACTTGCCACGCTTTTGCTGGCATACGCGTTGAGCACGGCAGACCTCAGCTCTATGCTGAACGGCACCGTGCGCCCTCAGCACGTCAGAGCGATAATAATATTTATGATCGCGATTCCTATCCTTCTTATCGCGCTTATAGCCGTTATGCTTTTGATGAAGCCCGAGCCTAAAACGGTGGTAACGCAGTTGCCGTTTGCCCCCGCACCCGAGGCAAAGAAAGAAGAGGTCGAGGAGACGGGAGAGCGCTTCTATATGCTCAGTACGATCGACAGCAACGAAAAGAGCTATATGAGAACGAGCTATGACAAGGGAATAACTCTCAAGGAGCTGTGTGATAATTTCAGAAATTACGCGGCAAGCAATCACGGACTGTATTACGACATCGAGGACATCAGAAGATTTATCGCAGGAATGTCGGTGTCGCATATATTGATACTTCAGGGTATGTCGGGAACAGGTAAGACCTCGCTTGCGTATGCTTTCGGTTCGTTTATAGATAATTCGTCAACGGTCATACCCGTACAGCCTATGTGGAAGGAAAGGACCGACCTTATAGGATACTATAACGAGTTCACAAAGAAATTCAACGAAACGCTTCTGCTTGAGAAGATGTACGAGGCGAATTACAGCGAGGATATCTATATCTCCGTGCTCGACGAGATGAACATAGCGAGAGTAGAGTACTATTTCGCGGAATTCTTGTCGCTCCTCGAATTACCTAACCCCGACGACAGATATCTTGAGGTAGTGCCTGACAAATGGCCTACCGACCCGAAGAATCTGATCGAAGGAAGAATAAAGCTACCTGCGAATATGTGGTTCATCGGAACGGCAAACAACGACGACTCGACGTTTGCTATATCGGATAAGGTATACGACAGAGCAATGGTATTGAATCTCGAAATGAGAAGCGAGAGATTTGCGGCGCCTTTGACGAATAAGATGCACATATCGACAAAGCAGTTCAACGCATTGGTTGAAGAAGCGATAAAGGAATATGATATAAGCAGAAGAAACAGAGCAAGACTCGAGCAGCTTGACAAGTATCTTGTGGATCATTTCCATATCACGTTCGGAAACCGAATAATGAAGCAGATCAGAACGTATATTCCCGTGTATATCAGCTGTGGAGGAGACGAGCTTGACGCACTTGACGACATACTGTCGAAGAAGGTAATGAGAAAGCTTGAGACGCAGAATCCGATATATCTGAGAAACTCCGCCGAGGGACTTATCAATTTCCTTGACGAGCTTTTTGGTCAGGACAAGATGACCTTGTGCAAGGACTTTATCCACAGACTGCAGAGAAATGCCTGATCAGGCAAAAAATAATTACTGTAAAGAAGTTTTAATTATGAACAGATCAAAATTGATTATCATACTAAGCTCAGCTATACTTTGTGTAGTAACGATATTGTGTGTGATGCTGGTGATGATACTTCCAAGCTTGACCGAGAACACGAACAAGCTGATATTTGTCTCTGATAGCCTTGAGAGCTACTACGACGGTAGTGTTTTAAAGGGCGAGAGCTGGTCGATGATATCGGGAGAGCTTAAATCGGGACATACGGCACAGGTGACCCTGGCGGGAAGTCAACGCTACGTTGGAACGAGTCAAAATCTGATGCAGGTAAGAATTGTTGATTCGAATGGCGCAGACGTCACGTCGGATTACAATATAGAGTGTGTCCCCGGAACACTGACGGTCAAGCCCGTTAATCTCACTATCACAAGCAATTCCAAAACCAAAGTGTATGATGGCAAGCCGTTGTCTGACGACGGATACATCGTGGTTCCCGCATATACGGTGCCGCCTCAGCACGAGCTGAACGTCGAGGTGACGGGATCTATAACCGAGATCGGTGAAACCAGCAATACTATATCACGCGTTTCCGTATATGATTCCACCGGAAAGGACGTTACCTTCAACTTCAATATCATTGTCATTGAGGGAAAACTTATCGTTACCGATGAAAACGGACTTGATATGGGAGACGTTAACCTTGACCTTGACTTCGACGGCATCCCCGATCTCAATATAGATCTTGACGGCGATATGCTTGCCGACCTTAACATAGATATTGACGGTGATATGCTTGCCGACCTTAACATAGATATTGACGGTGATATGCTTGCCGACCTTGACATAGATCTCGATGGCGATTTGCTTGCCGATCTTAACATAGATCTTG
>CAZQLJ010000032.1:0-12075 GCA_964594085.1 uncultured Clostridium sp. | reverse complement strand
TTTTTATAACCTGCACCATATCACCGCCGGTTCTTTTACATGTTCTAAAGATATCGACAAAGTTTTCAATATCCTCGTTATGTGCTCTATCCGCGAACTGAGCGAACATATCTTCAATAGTTTCGTTCATTTCAACACCTCTGACGATATATGAAACTTCCTGAATAATATAAGTATCATCGTCCGGATAAATAATGCGTAAATCCTGTAAACATTCTTTTAGCCCTGTCTCTACAGATTTACCTGCTGAAAGAGAAGATGAAAGAGAATACAACATATCCTTAAACTGGACAGCTAATTCAGAATGCCTTTTTTTTATGATCTGTTTCACTCTCATTTTGGGCCACTTTACAGCAACAATTGCAAGTAAGGCAGATAAAATTATGTTACGATAGCACATATAGCCAATACCAAATATTAGAACCGCAGCTATTGCGATATTAAATATTTTCTCTTCTTTTGTCATCACATACACATCATAGTCAATCAGTCCGTCTTCTCTTTCAACCATTTCCGGCTCCTTATTTTTTTTAAACATTCCCATCGTGGTCACCCCCTTAAACCTTTGTAGATAATCCGGCTGATGCAAACTTCGCTGTGTTCACCATTGCATTTTCAGTTCTTTGCAGGGAACCAATAATCTTATGGTTTTCATCTTCACCGGTTTCAACAAACTGATATATAGGATTGAGTTTAATTTCACCATTTTCAAATCCTAATACCTCAGTTATTTCCATTGTTCTTCTTGACTTATCTCTGAGTCTTGAAAGCTGAATAATTATATCTACCGCAGACGCAATCTGCTGTCTTATCGCCTCAAGCGGTATCTGTGCACCCGTCAAAACCATTGTCTCAAGACGAGACAACATATCCTTTGTGGAGTTGGCATGACCTGTTGAAAGTGAACCGTCATGACCGGTGTTCATGGCCTGGAGCATATCAAGAGCTTCGGCACCACGAACCTCGCCGACAACAATTCTTTCAGGTCTCATACGAAGAGATGATTTAATCAAATCTCTGATTGTGATTTCGCCCTTGCCTTCCATATTCGCATTACGGGTTTCAAGCCTTACAAGGTTGTCTACTCCCCTAATCTGTAATTCCGCAGAGTCTTCTATAGTAATTACACGCTCATCATGCGGAATAAAGTTCGACATAGCATTAAGAAATGTTGTTTTACCGGAACCTGTACCACCGCTGATGAATATGTTATATTTTGCCTTAACGCATCTTTCCAGAAATTCTGCCACTTCCGGAGTAATTGACTTATATTTGATAAGCTGCTGTACCGTCATTGGATTTTCCGGGAATTTACGGATTGTAACTGTCGGACCATTTAAAGCAATCGGCGGCAAAACCACATTAACACGGGAACCGTCCTGAAGACGAGCATCCACAATAGGTGTTGATTCGTTTACCGTTCTGTTAACCTTTGCAACGATATTCTGAATTACATTCTCCAGCTTCTCATTGCTTCCAAAGCTGACGTTTTTCTTAAAAAGCTTACCGTCCTGTTCTATAAAAACGTCATCGGGACCATTTATCATAATTTCTGTTATCGACGGATCATCAACCAACGGTTGCAGAACATCAAGTCCGCGCATTGAGTTGAAAACACCATCCATAACAGTTTTCTTTTCAACAAGAGTCAGATACTTCTCCCGCGACTTTTCCGCTATTACCTCTGAAATAACCTCGCGGATTTCCTCATCCGATAAATCCTTCGTCAAATCAAGCCTGTCTGCGACCAGTGCTCTTATCTGTCTAATATATTCAGACATATGTTCTATCATCTTTTCAGCACCGCCTTAAATATTATTAATGATGCCGGAAAATATCTGAACTGCTGAATTTCCGGAATGCATAAGCGTTTTAAACTCTGTAAAAACAGGAGACAGTGCTATACTTGCCTTCGTTTCAAATACTCCCGTAATTCCTGCACTCTGCAAATAAGCATTGCTTTGCGCGTTCATCTTGTTAAGCACAGGATATATTTTTTCAAGAAGCGGTCTGTATTCATCGTACATGCCGAGCTCCTTATAAAACAGCTTCATCTTCGCCACCGATGAACAATCAGCCGTATACGGCGTAAAGATTTTGTCAACTGCAGACAGAATCTTAGCCTTTTCGTGGTTGAACTCTGTTTCAAAATCCAAAATGACCACGTCAAAATCTCCAAGGCTTTCAAATTCCTTTATAAGCCTGATAAATTCATCCCCTGTCAGTTCGTTTATTTCCAGCGAGCTCTCAGCAGGGTTGATATATGTAATGTTATTTGCGTCTGTATATTTATTTGCCACAATTCTAAGCCCGGCATTTGCCCCCTTTGTCTTAAGTGAAAGATACAAATCGGAAAGACTTCCGCTATTCGCTTCATTCAACACATCGGCTGTAGAATTGATTTTTTCCGCGTTCAGATAGAATACTCTTTTCCCTGTTTGTGCAAGGGCACATGCCGTACCCAATGCAAGGGCCGTTTTGCCGGCACCGCCGACAGGCGAAAAGAACCCTATAATTTCAGTGTCCTTATCACCTGTCGAAACAGCTTCCACATGGCCGGTCTGTTCTGCATATATGAGCAGAATATCGTTTACAAATTTCTCCGCTTTCTGATATTTGTTCACATGGTCAAACTCTGTCAGGCTTGTATACGAGCCGTCAGAAAGCAGAATTTTAGCAGGTGCGCCGGCATTTATGATTGCTTCATGCATTAACTCCTCGGTAAAAGCTATAATATCCACCTTGTTTGTCGGGTCACTTATATATCTGATAAAGCTTTCCTTTGAGGTAAAGGAATACACATCAAATTTGTTAATATGTTCAATTAGATAGTTTGTAAGATGATTTAAATACAGCTCATCCGAGTCAGCTATTACAATGTTAATCTTTGCCATCACGTACCCTCATTTCCAAAATTTTACCAAATCTTATAGAATAGTCTCATTATAATGAGCGCCGCGTCACCGCGTGTCATTTCTTCATCGGCTTTAATTGTATTATCAGCCGATCGTGTAATAATGTTTGCCATTGTTGTCAGCGCAACGTGTTCGGCAGCCCAACCTGCAATGGTTTCATTATCGTTGAATTTAAGCCACTCCTCAGGCTTTTCGGGAGTAATATACTTCATTTCCTTCTGAAGAATTCTTGAAGCAATGGTCAGAATCTGATCCTTGGCGATAACCTCATTGCCTCTGAAAGTGTTATCCTCAAAGCCTACAATCATACCATATCTCTTTGCGGAGCCTGCAATTCCAAAGAACCAGTCAGCCTTCTTAACGTCGTCAAATTCTCCGTCGGCATTAGGATCCACCTGTGAAATCACTCTGAGCAGCAATGCTGCAACTTCAGCTCTGCTTATGGCGTCTTCAGGGCTGAATTCTGTCTTTGAAGTACCCTCAATGATACCCTTTGCAGCCAGAACCTTGATAGACTCCTGCATTTCCTCACTTAAATGCTTAATATCTTCAAAGTCTTTTTCATTGTTTACAATCTGATAAACGCCGCTTTCGGAAATCTTTGCTTCCACGGCGCCTGTTGCCGGATTGTATCTGCCGCCGACAGGGTTTCCGTTTTCATCAACAATCGCCATGTACTTCGCGTCACTGCTGAGTCCGGGGAAGGAAATCTTTACAGACTGTGTTTTATCTGTATCAAAGGTAACCGCAAGCTTCTTTGTACTGCTCGCTACGGCTGTCGTATCAATATCGAATGACGTAAATTCGTTGTCACCTATCATTTCCTTAAGCTCTGCCAGCAAATAAGATACGCGGAAATTCTTGTCATTGATTGTAAGTGTTTCAATTCCAACCTTTTCAAGCTTTGTTACAAATCCTTTGTATATTGTAATGTTAGCCTTCTTTATTGTGCTGAAGGTTGTGTTGACAATATACTCTTTCGACAACTGTCTGTTAAGAGTAATGTTGTTCTTGTCAAGTGCATTGTTAATTGTTTTTTCTGCATCTGTATATTTCTTCAAATCCGAATCACTTACAGAGGACTCCTTAAGAACAAGTTTGTTTGTTGCACTCGACGCGCTGATCTTCTTCGAGCCTACGTTGGCAATCATTGTCTCCGCCGAAACTGCAATTGTGTTTCTTGTCGACTCCCACGTAAGAGCTTCGTTGCTTGTAGCTTTTGTTGTTTTGTCAATAAAGGTTACCGCCGCACTCGCAGATTCAACGCCTGCCGCCGCCTTAATTACATTTTCATTAAGTGAATCTGTATGGGCAGGACCATTACTGGGGTCAACAGCCGTACCTTCCTTATTTTCGGAACCGGTCCACGATTGTTCAGTAGTTTCGGTTGTTTCACCGCCGCCACCGCCGCCACCGCCACCTGTGTATTTAGTGGTTGTGAACGTGAATTCTTCAGCTGCGGAAGCTTCAGAAACAATAAGCTTAAACTTTTTAAATCCAATATCTTCTTTGTCAAGAGTGATATTTGTTATCTTTACGTCTTTTTCTTCCGTTCCTTCGCCGTCTGCAGAAGGAACCTCAATTGTAGTATTGTTCTCATCCTCAAGAACAGTTTTCAAATAAATTATTTTATTGTCGTTTGCCACATCAAGAATTTTAATAATCAAATCCTTGCCTGCCGCAGATGTGATTTTAATACTTACATCGCCTTTGTTCTCTGCCTCGCTGGTTGACTTAGCGCCGGTAATTTCTGCAGTAATTGATGCATCATCAGCGAAAACATTCATTGCAAACACATTAAAGACAAGAGCAGCCAACAATATATATGCTATAATTTTCTTCAAAATCAGACCTCCTATCGTATTTTTAAACCGGACGGGCAGGCGTTCTGCCCGTCCGGTTTAAATCAGTTTTCGCCGCCTTACTGAGCCGCTACAGCAGATGTAACAGTATCAGCCAGCAAGTTAAATGCAGGTGCGTCTTTGGAAACAGCATCAATGTATATATCAGTTACGTATACATCAACTTTTCCTGCTTCCTTTGTTACAAATTTGCTCTGGAGCTCAATCTTGTCAACAGCATGTAAATCAACATTAACCGAGTTCATATCTGTAACAAGCTTACCGTCTTTATCCCAGATTACAAATGTAACAACCGCATCAAAGTGAACTGTTTCGTCTTCCGCATTCACACCAAAATCAAGATCCTGCTTGTTAAGAGTTACTGTGGCAACGGTATATTCACCGGCAACCTTTGCAGTAAGTCCCTCAAGCTTTGTTTCTCTGCCATCAAACGAACCTGTAATAGCAAAGGCCTCCTCTTCAATTTCACCAAGACCGTTTGCAAACTTGAGATTCTTCAATGTAATTGTCGCATCTTTTGCCAGAGCCTTTTCGTTTTTAAGCAAGGAGTCATCGCCAAGCCTGATTACAAGCTTTGATGCACTTTCCCACTTAGCAGTTGCACCAGTACCGAATGTATGAGTAGCTTCGATATTTGCTTCAATATCGCTCATATTAAACTCTGTTGCAAGAGTCCTGCCATACATATCAGTAGAAGCATTGAAGGTTACCGTTAAGAAATCAGCCGTTTCGCCCTCGCCGATAGTTCTTGTGTTAACTCTTGCATCAACCACCTTAAGAACATCTTCCTTAAGAGTACCGCCGGTAATTGAATACTGACCTACAACCTCGTTTGTATCAAAACCATTTGTGATTCCCAATCCGTTAAGAAGAATTCCGCCTGTACCATTTACAGAAATTGTTCTTCCTGCACCAAGTGTGATTACAAGTGTCTTGGAATCTGTCCATGATGCTGTTGCTCCGATACCAAGAGAAGAGCTCTGTGCAGAAAGGTCAATGTTTTCAGGTTTATTGGTCTTTGACGAGAAGGTCACCGTCAATGTTTCAACTTTTGCGCCTTCGTCATAGTCAGCAATAACACTTACAACATAGGGCTTTCTGAGCTCACCCTTAACGTTTGCAACCCCCGTGCCGTCTGCCAGCACACCAAGTCCATCAACGTCCTTAACGATTTCGTCAACGAATATGATTTCGCTGTCCGTCTTGAATGTATGGTCATTACCAAGAATAATTGTTAATATGTTCGCTCCCTTGCTCCAGTTAACAGAATAATCACCCAGAATATTACGTGTGCTTTCTACAAACAAGTATTTTCCCTGTGTTTTGTTTTCAACAAATGTGTTTGTATCAACGCTGAACATAATGTCAATATAGTCATTATCCACATCACTATATGCAACAGCGGAAATAACAACAGGCGTGCTTACTTTACCGAAGGAGCCTTCAAGCTTAACAGAATTAAATGCAAATGCACCTCCGTCAACACCTTCCAGCTCAACAGCAGCAGGAATTACAATGCTTGCTTCATCTGCGATTTCAGCATCTGTACCAAGTGTAATTGTGTAAATGGTATCATCATTTGACCATTCACCCTCAACGCCATCACCATACAGGGATGTATCAAGCTTTGAGGCAATATCTGCAGCATTTGTTTTAGAAGAGAAGCTGAGCACAAGCTCGTCGCCCTTCTGCGCCTTTGCCATCTTGTTGTTATCTGCCTTTACAATAACAGCCTTTTCCAGTTTCAATACGGAGGGAACACCGAATGAACCCTCGAACTGATAAATCTCAATTTCAGATGCTGCTGTAATCTTTGCTTTATCCATAAGTGCATTATGGTGGTTGAACTTAATGATAGCATTATCGTTTACAACCTCTGAAATTACAGCACCCTCGCCAAGTGTGATTTCATATTCAATGTCACTTATCCATCTGCCTGAGGGGTTTTCACCCAGGGTTTCATCATTTCTGCCGGGGAACGCAATATTGTTAAGAAGATTGATGTTGTCATCCTTACCGTTGGTTGCAACGTTGAATATCAATACAATCTTGTCACCTGCATGAATGCCCAGCTTTCCGGAGTCCTTAATAATAACGGCACTCTTCAGCGCAGGCTTTGTTGCCACAGGATTTACAGCAATACCAAACGAACCTACCAATGAGAAGTTCGTAATTACCGCATTTGCGCTGTAGCCGGATGCATCCTTTAATCCTGCATCGGAATTAATGCTGAATGAGGCAGGAATACTTGTTACGCCTGTGCCAAGAATAATTGTATAAACATTATTTTCTGCACTGCCTGAAGAGCCTTCACCAAATACTGTTGCGCCGCCCATTGCAGTATACAAATCAGCATCATTAATCGCCATATTGAATACCAGCTGAATCTTGTCGCCTGCCTGGGGACCAACCGTGTCAGTAGCCTTAACAATAACAGCCTTAAACAATGCAGGAGCTGCCGTTACGGGTTTAATTTCATCACCGAATGAACCTGTTAATACGACATTCGGTATTACTGCCGCCTCGCTGAACTCAGCAGCATCCTTCAGGTCTGCCGCTGCTGTAATATTAAAGCTTGCGGGAATGTTTGCATTGTCGCCTATTATAATTGTGTAAATGTTATTATCCTTTGCGCCGTTCGAGTCAGCACCAAATACATTCTCGCCGCCAAGCTCTGCATAAAGGTCAGCATTATTGATAGCCATGTTGAAGATTAACTGAATTTTATCTCCCTTTGTCGCGCCAACAGTATTGCTACCCTTGATAATAACCGCATCCAGCAATGACGGAGCTACGGTTACAGGTGTAATCTCAACACCAAACGAGCCGATAAGTGTACAGGTTAATGAAACAGGTGCATTTATTGAGTCCTTATCCTGAATGCCTGCCTGCGAAGTAAACGTAATTGTTTCTCCGTCAGCAACAGTTGCATTCTCACCAAGAACCAATGTGTAAATCGTATTGGACTCATTCCAATAGCCTCTGAGGCCTTCACCGAACTTATTTCCCTGAGCGTTGAAGAAATCTTTCATAAGCTCTTCGGCGCCATTTGTTACTACGTTAAACGCAAAAACAATCATGTCTTCTGCCTGCGCTCCCGCAATAGTTGTCGCCTTAACGATTGTTGCAGTAACCTTTGAAGGACTAATGCCTACAGGAGCAGCCTCCTCACCGAAAGAACCGGAAATCACAACAGAATTTGATTTTGCCTGCTTCTGTCCGTTTATGTCTTTGAGAGTACCGTCATTATCAAATTCGATTACATCTCCGCCTTCAACAGTAGGAGCTGAGCCCAATTCGATAGTATAAACGGTAAAGCCGTTGTTCCAGCTTCCTTCGTAGCCTGTACCAAGCGACTTGGAACCAACCTTGATAAGGTTATCAATATTTTCACCGTTTGTAGGAACATTGAACAAAAGCACAATCTGGTCGCCGTTCTGAGGTCCCACTACGGATTTCGTCTTAACGACAGATGCGCTCAGGAGCTCAGGTGCAATTGATGTACCAAATGTACCCGCTACAACTCTGTTTTCGAGATTGTTCTCAAGGCATGCCTTTGTACCGCTTTCTTCATAGAGCTCTTTTTCAACAGTAATCTTCGTTGTGCCGGGAACTACATTTGCACCTTCACCAAGAGTAATTATGATTGTGCTGTACTCAGCATATTCATCACCTGTTGCCCATGCAACCGATGCGCCCGTACCATAGTCACCGTAGCTGAAAGTAAAGTCCTTTCTGAGATTAAGCTCGTCTTCTCTCATCTTCACGTTGAATGCAAGATAAATTTCATCTCCTGCGCTCGGAGCACCCTTGCCCTGCTTGCTGATGGCAGTAAGAGTTAAAAGGGCAGGCTGGAATGCTGTACCGAAGGAGCCTTCAGCTTCAGGCGCTGTGCCTTCATAAGCGCACAATCCGTCCAAATCTGTAATGCCCCATGCGTCAAGATTAAAGATAACCTCATCGTTAAGAACAGCAGTTTTACCAAGTGTAATTACAACCTCTGTGTTCGCATTGTTCCATTCAGCATCAAAGTCGTCACCCAGGCTTAAGCCTTCTGTTACGATAATATCATCTGCTATATCCACAGTAAGCTCAGGAGCATTTGTGGGAATGTTGAAGGAAATAACAATCTGGTCACCCTCTACTATCGCAGTACCGTTGTTGTCAACAAGAAGAATTTTTTCAACAACAGGAGCGGCAGCAGTTATAAAAGCACCCTCAAGTGTAAAATCTACAGCCACGTAGTCCACACTCTCGTACTCATCCATTATTCCCAGTCCGTCAAGATTAATGGTCATTCCGTTTTCAACCTGTGCTTCTGCACCAAGTGTAAATTCAAGAATTGTGTTTGTATCATTCCAGCTTGCAACAGCATCGCCGAACACTGCATTGCCGTCAACATAAACGCCGTTTGTAGGTCTGTCGAAGAACACAAGAATTTCATCATCCTTGCAAAGGGCATTGCCTGAATTTTCAACAGCAAGTGCCGCCACTACAACGGGTGCTGTTCCGATACCAAACGTTCCGTTAAGCTCCACATCAGTAATTGCTTCAAAGGAAAGAAGCGTATCGTCACTAACGGGCTCTGTACCGTCAAGCACAATTTCATATACTGTGTAGCTGTCGTCAACAGCTACGGCAGTCATAAGGTTAACCTTAATGCTTTCACGGTTTCCGTAAACGGGGGCATTGAACACCAAGACAATCTTGTCGTTCTCACAAGCTCCGGGCTTTGCAGAGCTTTTCACGATTGTAGCCGTCATCGCTGTTGCCGTCATGTATTCTTCAGCCTCTTCAAGATTACCCACCACAACGCTCTCTGCATCAGTCAGCGCTTCACCGCCGATTGTCTTAATTGAATAGTCCGACACAAATTCAATTTTTGTGCCGTTTAATAAGCCGTGGTTCTCTTTAAGAGTAAGCTCATAAACAGTATTGTTGATCCATTCAGCGCTTTCAACTGCATCCGCAACAGACATTCCGGATACAACATCTGCACCCTCCTCAACAGGCGCACCGAATACAATAACAATCTTATCTGCCTTCGCATAATTTTCAGAAGGCTCCGCGGCTACTGCCACCGCTGTAAATTTAACCTCGCACACCTTCACAAGTGCTTCAACAGCATTAACAATTGCGGCCTCAAGCTCGTCAATTTCATTCTGTCTGTCCTCAGTAAGAGTCAGGTCTACCATTTCAGCAGCTTCAATCGCATTCTTTAATGCCGCATAGCTTTCGGGAGTATAATCATCCTCAGAATATACCTTACCCATTGCAACAGCTGCATCAAGTCCTGTATAATCAGCATAATCAAGAACCGTAATGGTTACTGTCTGACTGCAGAGCTCGCTTCCATCTTCAAACTTTACTGCGCTGACCTTTGCAGTATATTCTCCTGCATTGGCAAAAGTCACACGGAATTTTGAAGTTGCCTCCATCATGGGGAAGCCTGTACCTGCAGGTCCGAATTCACCGGATGTTTTATCAGGGAACTCATACCAGCCTTCAATACCTGTCGCAGTTTCGTAATATTCAAGCATTGAAATATCGTCCTCTTCGGCGTCAATTTCAAACTTTCCCATTACCATAACTCCGGCATCGTCGTTCGGAACTGTTGAAACGGAAAATTCAACAGGCTCATTTACAACGACAGCCTTTTCTCCAAGCTCTGTAGAGATAGTTGACGCTACAGCTGCCATTGCACCGTAAGGCATCAGAACAGTTGCCATCATTGCAACAGCAACCACTAACGCCAACAGCTTTCTGGTCTTAAAAGTGTGTGTCTTCATGTGATAAAATCCTCCTATAAATGTATAAATATATAATAAATAGCTTGCCGCTATGAAATAAAAATTTATCAACCTCCATACTCTTTTTCAATCCATTCTGCACCACATAATCAGAATTATGTGGTGTCTCTTGTTAAAGCTCAACCGGTTTCCGTTTTCCGTCAACGGCTGAAAACCGCCTGTTTCAACAGAAAAAACACAATGCAAAAAAAAGCACACAAAACAGACCGATGTTTTTTTAAAATTCACATTGGTTTCCTTTTGTGTGCTTTAAATCTATTAAATTTTACAAAATGCTCCAAAAATATTGACAAATATTACTATCAGAGATATAATAAATATGTATAATTGTGTATATTATACACTCGCACCACATAATTCTGATTATGTGGTGCATTTTGTTTTAAATCCGCAACAGCCCCAGTTGTTGCAGCTGAATTCTGTGAACTTCGCCCGATTCCATTGTATAAATCCTTGTCGTATTGATACTTGAATGTCCCAGAACGTCTGCCAGACGCACTATATCCCGTTCTATTGAATAATAGGTTCTGGCAAACAGGTGCCTGAAATTATGCGGAAAGACCTTCCCTTCCGGCACGTTCGCCACTTTGCAAAGCTTTTTAAGCTCATCCCATATATTTGAGCGATCCATTGGGTTTCCGTTTCTTGTTATAAAAACAGCTCCTCTGCGTATGCTTCTCTTTTTGACGTAATTTGTCAGCATTCTGCACAGCTGCTTTGGCAAAAAAATCTGCCGCAGCTTTCCCTTGCTGTTTATTACCGCCTGCCCCTTTCTTACTGCTTCGCAGGTAATATACTTCAGCTCCGAAATTCTTATCCCCGTGCTTCCTATTGTTTGCATCAGGTAATACAGTCTTTCATTTTTGCTTTTCTTTGCCGCAGATAACAACTTTTCATATTCTCCCTTTGTCATTTCCCTGCTTTTTTCCGCAAAAATCTGTCGCTGAATTTTCAGCGTTCTCACCTTAAGGTGGTGCCAGCCGCAAAACGCAAAAAATGCATTTAATGACGACAGCATAGAGTTGACACTCTTCGGCGAATACCTGTCGCACAAAAGTTTTTTATATTCAAGTACCGTTGCCTTGTTAATCTCCTTGTTATTGACAGCATTTATGAATACGCGAACATCGCGCAAATATTTTTTGATGGTATTCTCACTTTTTTCCTCTTCGTAAAGATAAACAGAAAATTCCCGCAATGATTTTTCAATAATATTCCTCATTGCACAATCCCCCTTTCATTTTATTATAATACCCCACCAAGGTTCTCCCGGTGGGGTATTATTTATGTTTATGTGCGTTTTCTATTTTAAATCATTTTCATATATTTTTCAACCAAAAGCACTACCTCCTTTTTCAACCAACTGAAACCTCACGGCTCCCAACTAAAAAAGAAGAAATGCATCGCATTTCTTTAGATTGTCGATAAACCTGTTTTTTTACCACAATAGCGAAAGGTGCGGAAAAGAAGGTTTTCCGCATAAAATAG
>CAZQLJ010000031.1:10852-12727 GCA_964594085.1 uncultured Clostridium sp. | reverse complement strand
GGCGACCCTCTGGAAATATTTACCGACCGCGACGGCGAGGTGATATTCAAAAAATACTCCCCCATCGGAGAATTGACCGCCTTTGCGGCACAGTATGCCGAAACCCTGCACAAGACCTGCGACCTCTCGGTCGTTATCTGTGACCGCGACTCCGTGGTCGCCTGCGCAGGCGTATCCAAAAAGGAATATGGCGACAAGCCGCTTTCCGAGGAGCTTGAAGCTATAGCCGAGGGCAGAAGCCTCTACACTTATCATGCCGGGGGCAACAAAGTATCTCCCCTGCGCGACGGCGGCAGTCATTACGTCAGCTGTGCTATGCCGATCATCAGCGAGGGCGACGTGGTCGGTTGCGTCGCGGCTTTGACCCCCAACGACACCGATTCCTTCCCCGAGGCAGTCGAGACCAAGCTCGTCCAGACCGCCGCAAGCTTTCTCGGCAGACAGCTTGAGAGCTAAAATTCAAAAACGGGACTATCCTTAAGTGGATAGCCCCGTTTTTTTCGCATTGAAGCGGAGTCTTGATCAGTTTTACTTTTCAACCACGACAATGGTAAAGGAGAGAAGTTTGGCTACAACCCCGTCATTAGCGTCGACGTACGCAAGGAAGGAAACGGTATGCTCGCCAACCTCGAGGTCTTTTACGTCAATGTTGATCGAGAATCTCACCGCGTGTTCGCCGCCCGCCGCAATAACCGCATCCTCGGGTGTGGTCGGAGCGATCTTAAGAATAGCGTCACTGCCGTCGATCGAATAACCAAATGCCAAAGTGGGATATCCGAAGCCCAGCCAACCGCGGCACATAAGGGAGGTGGTTCCCTTGGTTATTTCTATTTTATTTCCTGCTGCGGTGAGGTTTGACTCAACGCCGCCCGACGAAAAGACGTTTACTCCATCTGCCGTCAGTGCATCAAAGGAAGCTCCCTTGTAGCCGAGTTTTTTATTCTTTTTGTTTACGAACTCGTCTTCGGAGAAGCCGCTGAGATCCATTTCTTCATAAGGAGTGACGAATGCCAACGCGGGAATCTTCGCGCTGTTGCAAAGGTTCAAGGTCTCACCGTAAACGTCGGTGGTGTTGTAGTTGTAAACAACCGCCTTGACCGCCTCATCAAAGGTCACGGTGATCTGATCCTTTGCGGTTATCTCTGCGCTCACGGGAGTCAGAGGCTTGGCAAGACCAAAGGTCTTTTCTGCGAATCCCCAAATACCCTTGACCGCGGTTCCGCCGTCAGCGGTTGTAAGACCCTCGCCTACGTTTGTAAAGGTAACGGTGACTGTCTTCTTATCTTCGCTCAGCGTAACGCTGCTGAATATCGGGCCCATAGCCGTATCAAGAGTTCCCTTTCCGAATATTACGAACTCAGCAATATCGGCAAGTCTCTTTGCCTGACCGGGCTTGCAGTTGGGGTGGAGACTGTTGGGGAAGCTTGTATCGGTCCACAGGTCACTGGATGCGGAAAGATAGAGATTATCTATCTTCGTGGGAAGAAGTCCCATAAAGGTACGGATGGTGCCAACCTCCATATAGTGCCAGGTGTCGCTTCCGCTGTAATCCGCAGGCTTCTGATACTGTGTGGGGAATTCAACGACGAACACGGGGAATTCCTTATTGATCACGTTGTGAGTAGATCTGAGACGCTCAACGAAATCGCCGAATGCGTCTCCGTATATCTGTGCGAAGTTAAGAGGATTGTCGCTTTCTCCCTGATACCAGAGCACACCTGCAACCGCATATCTGCTCGCGGGAGCGAGATAGCAGTTGTAAAGATATCTTCCGAGATGTGTGGTATCTCTCAGAGAAATATATTTGCCCGTCTCTGCACTATAGTAATCGGAATCGTAAAGCTCCGCAAGGTCATTGGGCAGGAAGGACGCCAA
>CAZQLJ010000031.1:0-10752 GCA_964594085.1 uncultured Clostridium sp. | reverse complement strand
TATAGTAATCGGAATCGTAAAGCTCCGCAAGGTCATTGGGCAGGAAGGACGCCAAAGGCGCGCCGCCGTAAGCAACCTCCATAAGACCCACGGGTACCGTATTGCCCGATCTTGCGGCCATTTCCTGAGCGAAATGGTATCCGATGGCGGAGAAACGGAGAGCCTGAGCCTCGGTGGTCTTTGTCCACAAAGTTGTATTCTCAAGATCTTTATATACGTAATCGGTTCCCTTTTCAGCGTATGTGCCGCCGCCACCGTTAAGGAAGTTAAGTCTGATTATCGAATTTTCATCGATGTCGACAGTGTTTCCGCCCTTGACAGACTCGCTGAGTGCGAGTGCCGCGTTGGACTGACCCAGAACGAGATAAACGTCACCTACAAGCACGTCCTTGAACGTGACGGTCTTGTTATCACCTGCATATATTGTCATCTCCGCGCCTGTGGTGTCGGCATCAAGCCTTGCACCGAAGGTGATGCACCATTCGCCGTTTTCGATGAGAGCCTCGGCAAACATACCCTTGAATTCACCCGAGACCTTCTTGCCGTTCTCGCTTTCGGGAGCAAAGCCCCAAACGCGGATATGCTCGCCTCTCTGAACGACCATATAGTCCGAGAACACCTTCGATACAGAAAAATCCGCCGCAGGCTCTGCATCGAGAGTCTCGCCAATCATTACGTCGGTAATCACGGTTGTTTCTTCCTCTCTTTCGGTCGTGTTTTCTTCGCTCTTGGAAGAACTTTCTTCGTTCTTAGAAGAGCTTTCCTCGTTTTCGGATGAGGTTCCTTCGTTTTTCGGCAAGCTCTCTGCAGTTGTCGTTTCGGAAGAGGTCTCATCTTTTTCAGAAGACCCCTCGCAAGCCGTGAGCACCATAGAGCCTGCCATGATCAAAACAAGAAATAAAGCAAGAATTCGGTAGAGTTTCATAATTTTCCCTTCTATGTAACATTTTTATCATCTGACAAAGGAGTGAAAGAAACACTCCTTTGTTAATTGTGTCGAATTATCTGACCCTATCGGTCATCTTGTCCAACCTTCACCGTTGACCTCGTGTGCCTGGTGAATGGTAACGAACGCGTTTTTGTCGTTTCTGTTTATAACGTTCAGTATCTCTGCGTATTGATTGACGGTAAACGACACCATTATCATTTTTCTCGGCTCGCCCGTGTATCCGCCCACCACTTCAATGATAGTCGATCCGCGGTCGATCTTTTCGATGATCTCTTTGTTGATGACCGCATATTTTTCGCTGATTATCTGCGCGATAAATGATTTTGAGCTTCCGATAAACACCTTGTCGACCATCAGCGCAGCAATAAACGCCGAGAAAATACCAAGAAGAGATATAACGAAGTCTCCGATAATAAACATACCAAGAAGCACGATGCTTGCGTCAACTATAAAGATAACCACAGAGCTTTTCAAGTGCTTGAAGATCTTGCATATCGAAAAGGCGATTATATCCACACCGCCCGTTGAGCCACCTCCAAGGAAGGTAACGGCACAGCCCGCGCCAACGCAAACGCCGCCGAGCGTCGTGGCAAGAATGAGAGACGTCTCAGAGTGCTGTGAGGCTTGCAAACAGAAGAATCCGTTAAGGAAGGAGGGGTCGGTGATCTTCATAAAAAGCGAGACGCCGATGGGATAAAGTATAGTAGATATAAGCGTCTTGAGCGCGAAGGATTTTCCAAGAACGAAAAGTCCAACGAAGAACAAAAGCCACGTAGCTATGGTAATAATGAGATCAACGGTGAAGAACTCAACCGAAATGATCTTATTTAAAATTATGGCAATACCGGATATTCCGCCCGTGACAAGATCAAACGGAATAATAAACACCGCCGCACCAAAAGAAAGGATCAGTGTTCCCACTATGACAAGCATCACGTTTTTTAATGCAGTAAGGATTTCAGATCTGCTGAATTTGATTTTCATTAGTTCCCTCAAATTTCTTTGAAAATGTCCGCAACTGCGGCAAGTATACGCGCCGAAACCTCCTCGACGTCGCCGTCGGCATCTATTATCGAGATCAGCTCTCCTCTTTGACGCAATTTATCGAAGATCTCAAAAAATGTCTTGCGTGTTCGAGTCAGATATTCGAAATTTTCGTAGATCTCGGTTTTCTCGCCTCTATTTCCGATTCTCTGAAGGCTTTTTTCGGGGGTAAGGTCAAGAAAAATGCAAATGTCGGGTCGACGAATGTTGGGATTATCAAGATTTAACGCCGCGACCGTGTCGTATCCGAGAACCGTACCCTGATAAGCCAGGGATGAATAATAATATCTGTCGCAAATTACCGTAGTTCCATCTGCAAGCATCTTATTAATGCCCGTTTGATCGTCGGTGTTGTGAAGCTCTCGGTCAAAAGCAAACATCTCCGCCATCTCAAACGGCGTTTTGTCGACCTCCTTGGCAAGCGCGCGACGTATTGCTTTACCCGACGGCAATTCGGTCGGTTCGGCGGTAACCGCGCACGACAGCCCTCTCTTTTCAAGCTCTGTGCGAAGAAGATTTATTTGCGTCGTCTTTCCGGCACCGTCAATGCCCTCAAAGACGATAAATTTCGGATCTTTACTCATTAAAATTGTCTCCAAAAAAATCTTTGTTTAATCTTTTTTATTTCTCTTTCCAAGTCGAAGGAGAGAAAAGCAGAAGTATCGGGAAGAGCTCAAGTCTGCCCAAAAGCATATCAAGGGTCAGAACGATCTTTGACACAGGCGAGTAGAACGCAAAATTGCTCATAGGTCCTGCCGCGTCGAGACCGGGACCGATATTGTTCAGACAAGTAGCGACCGAGGAGAACGAGGTCTCGATGCTCTGTCCGTCGGCTATAGCTATCGCCAAGAACGAAATGAAAAAGATCAGAATATATGCAACCATATATGCGAAAACTCCGCGGACAGTGTCGCTATCCACACTCTTTTTTTCAAACCTTACCTTTTTTATTTGCCTGGGATTTGTCATATGCCTGATCTCTGCCCAGGTGCTTTTGACCGATATCACGAGTCTGCTGACCTTGATGCCGCCGCCCGTAGATCCTGCGCAGGCACCGACAAGCATGAGCACAAGCAGAAGTGTTTTCGAAAGATTCGGCCAGAGATTAAAATCGTCCGTGGCAAAACCCGAGGTCGAGAGCACCGTGCTCACCTGGAAAAAGGCGTGCCTGACCGCATCGGCAAGATTGCCGCAGATAGAGTAAATATTGTAAGTGATCAGCGCCGTCGCTGTGACCGTGATACCAATGAACCAGTGAAGCTCTTCGCTCAAAAGAGCAGAGAGGGCTTTCCCGGTCAGAATAAGGTAATACAGGTTAAAGTTTATGCTGAATATGAACATAAATGCAGCAACGACCCACTGGCAGTATTCGACGTGCGCCACCATACCGCCGAATGTCACCATACTGTCGCTCCATATAGATAAGCCACCCGTGCCCGCTGTAGAGAAAGAAACGCACAAGGACTCGTAAAGCCCCATGCCGCCAAACAGCAGAAAAACGACTTGAGTCAGTGTCAAGCCCACGTAAATTCCGTACATTATCGCCGCGGTCTTTCTTACTGTCGCCACGATCTTGTCAACCTTGGGTCCGGGCATTTCCGCGCGCATGATATGAACGAGTCTCGACGATTTCATATCCTGCTGAGGCATGATCGCAAGTACGAACACAAGCACACCCATACCTCCGATCCAGTTGGTAAAGCTGCGCCACAAAAAGATGCCGCGCATACCCATAGAGGCATCGACGGGATTCCAAAGCATATCGTATTGCTCTGCGAAAAGGACACTTGCTCCCGTGGTAGTAAAGCCCGATACAGTCTCAAAATAAGCATCGATAAGGTTGGGGATAAGCCCCGAGAGAACGAAGGGCAAGCAGCCGAAGAAGGACAGAATGACCCACGACAGACCAACTACCACAAAGCCGTCCTTGGCACTCAACGCAGACCTTGCGGGCTTGCGGAGTGAAAGCAAGAAACCAAGAACAAGCAGCATTACGATAGGAATGAGAACAGAATAAAGCATTCCAAATTCACCGTATATCAGCATCGTAACAAGAGGAATGAGCATAAGCGCCCCCTCTGCCAGCAGAAGCTTGCCGGTGATATATCTTAACATTTTAAAATTCATTGTAAGTCCTCGAGATCGAAGAATTAATCAAATTACGCAAGCACGTCTTCAAGATCGCAAACGTGGGGATTGGTCGTGAGGATCACCACGCTGTCGCCCACCTCGATCGTGGTATCTCCATGTGCGTAAAATACGTTTCCGTTACGAATGACGGAAGCAACCAGAACGTTGGGCTTGAGCTTAAGCTTGCTAAGCGGAACGCCCGTGTGCTTAAAGTCCTCTGCAACGTCGAATTCGAGTGCCTCGACTCGATTGTCAGCAATTCTGTGAAGCGCAACGATAGAGCTCTTAGCCCCTCTATCCTTCTTGTTTGCCTGACCTCTTACGTACTGCAAGACCTTGGACGTGATTATAAATTGGGGTGTAATATTTGAGTCAACGCCTGCATTTTCAGAAAGCTTTACAAATGAGGGAGAAGCGATCTTGGCAATAACCTTGTCAACCTCTCTGGACCGAGCAAACATCGAAATGATCAGGTTGGTGTGATCGTTTTCGGTCATAACAACGCAGGCATCCGCATCCTTGAGTCCCTCTTCGTCGAGAAGATCGGGGTCGGTAGCATCGCCGTGAATAATTTTAACCTTCGGAAAAATATCCGCAAGCTCCTCGCATACGTCTGGATCCTTTTCGATTATTCTCATCTTATAACCGCTTTCGGAAAGAGGTCCAACAAGGTATCTTGTAATTCTTCCTCCGCCGACGAGCAAGACTCTTTTGAGCTGTTTGCCAATCAAACCGATCTTAACGAAAAGCGCGTTTATATCGGGACGAGAGCCTGCAATGGAAACAGAATCTCCCTCTTGGATCACGAAATTTCCTCCGGGAATAAACTGCTGGTCGTCGCGAACGACCGCGCATATAAGCGTATCAGTGCCGAAGCGGCTCTTAAAATCCTTAAGTGCAAGATCTATAAAGGGATGCTTTGCTCCAATATGTATCTCAACGACCTCGACCTGACCGCGAGCAAACTTTTCAAGCTTGATAGCCGCAGGGAAGCGGATAAGTCTTGCCGCCTCTCTTGCCGCCTCGTACTCGGGGTTGACTATCATATCTATTCCCAGATTTCTCGACATAAAAGCAACTTGCTTAAGATAGTCTGGATCTCTGACTCTTGCGATAGAGTGCTTGGCGCCGAGCTGCTTGCCGATCATACAGCAGATCAGATTAAGCTCGTCACTCGGCGCGACAGAGATGATAATGTCGCATTCGGGAACACCCGCCTCGGTCTGTGTGTCGATCGACGCGCCGTTTCCGGTAACGCCAAATACGTCGTACTTGTTCACGACGGCGGTGACCATATCGGAGTCCTCGTCAATAACGGTTACGTTGTGTCCTTCCTCGCAGAGCGACGCGACCAACGCCTCTCCGATAACACCGTTTCCAATAACAACAATTTTCATAAGTTACCTCAAATTTGAGACTTCAGATTATTTTCTGATTATCTTGATTCCTTCGGGAGCAGAAACCTCAACGAGAGTGCCCTCGGGAGTCTTTCTTGCGCTGACCGAGATCATTCCCTTCTCGGTGGGATATTCACCCTTCGCCCAGTCAAGATAAGCAAGCTCGGGATCGATCTCGTAAGTATCCGCGGAGATCGCACGGATACCGAGAACGTACTGAGTCATATAGGGGCAAGGACCCGAAGACCAACCGTGGCAGAGTGAGTGACGGAAGTTCTTGTAGCAATATGCTCCGAAATCTCCGTGAATATCGTTTTTGCCCTCGGGCACGATCTCATCGACGGGCGCGCTGTTTACGGTCCAATCGAGATTGAAGTCCTCCCAGAAGGTGGTTGCGCCAAAGTCGAGCATAGCTCCCCAGAACGCCTTGATATCGTCAAGTGCGCCTGCGAAATCACCGGCCATAGCCTTTGCAACGAGCAGATAATAGCCGAAGAAGGTCGAGTAACCGTGAGCGCCGCCGGGAGCGAGCCACTTTTCGTTTACTTCCTTGGGATCAACGATGCGCGACAGAGCAAGCATAGAAGCTCCCTGCTTGGAGGTTCCGGGATCGGGCACGTGCTTTGTCATAAGAGTTGCCTTTGCAACGCACTCGTCGGCAAGCTCGTTCTCTCCAAATACGCGAAGCATATCTGCGCTCTTTTCAAGCACGATCTTGAGAATGCCCTGAAGTCCCGCGTGCTTGCCCTCCTCGTAGCTTTCGTTGGGCCAGTCGAGGAATCTGTGACCGGTCAAGACCTCGGAGCCGTTCTCGTCAACAAGAGGCAGGAAGCGCTTGATAAGCTCAACCATATATTCCTTCTGCTCCATCAGATAACCAAGATCACCAACCTGACGGTAAAGATCGTGATGCATAAAGAGCCACCAGAGCGAATAGGTTGTAATATTGTTCATCCACTGATCAACAGGCGTGTCGTCTCTGATCAGATCGAGAGATCTCTTGATAATGGGATCGTTGCCGAATACAGCAAGAATGGTCTGCACCTCGGTGTGCATATCGCCTATCCATACAAGGCGGTCACGCTTGATACCGTCCCAAAGATATTCCTGCATATTGAGGTGGACGGTGTAAGCCGCTACCTGCCAGATCTTATTGAGTCTTTCATCGGAGCACTCAAAGCTACCCTTGTACTCAACGTCATTGTAGCAGAAAACGCCCTTGATTCCTGCAAGATTCATCACCGCGTCTTCGCCGAGAAGCTCTATGTATGCAAAACGGAATCCCGATTCGTTGGTCTCGTTTGCCGAGAGTCCGCTGATGCTAAACAGCATATCACGGTTGGCGTGGTTGTTGGTGGAGTTCTTGACACCGAGAGGAGTCAAAGCCTCCATAACGCTCTCGCCGAAGCGAATGCGAAGATCGGCTCTGTTATCTCCGTCCGTGCGAGCGCCCTGACAAAGAATGCGCATGCAGCCTGCGAATTCTATGCCGAAATCTACAAGAATCGCTGCGTTTTCAGAGCCGTTGTTCTGCATTCCGCAAACGCCTGCAGGATGGAAGGTTAACTGATTCGGGCATTCGTTAAGCAACACCTCTGCATTGGTTACGTTGCCCTGAGTAAAAATTATTCTTTTGGGAGTAATATATCTTCTGACTCGAGGATCAGTCTGCGATCCGTTCAGTTCCTTAAAAATTTCATTTACCTTAGCCATAATATCACGAGCCTTTCGTTGGAAAAATTGTGCAAGCATACTCACACAGGATAAGTATATCATATATGCTTAAAAAAATCAATAGAAATCGCCATATTTTTTGTCAACAACGGCAATAAAAAGACAAAAACGGAGCCTGCACGGCAATACGCCGCGCAGGCCCCGAAGGTAAAAAAATCATATAAATATTCGGTTCTGATAGCTCGTGCCAAGCCCCTCTTTATAAAGATGCGAGTCGTTCGAGTGCTGAAGCACCTTCGGAATGCAAAATTCTCCCTTTGGTGCGGAAAACTCGATCACCGTAACACCCGTGTGACCGATATCAAAACGAGTGCAAAAATCGTTGTACGGAATATCAAGTATCGTGCTCAGGAACAAAAGGCCAAAGCCCTGATGAGCAAATAACGCCACTTTTTCGTTTGTCGGCTCTTCGGCAATATATCCGCTTCTTTCCGCGTCGTGCCTGTATCCGAGAGAAAGCATAAGCTTGTCTGCCTCCTCGCGCACCCGCTTCACTCCCGCTTCAAAGCGGGTATTCTCGAACGCAGGATGAGTGTACCACTTGCCGCCAAGCGCTCTTACCTCGGGCGAGGTAAGCAGATCCCTTGTGGGACGGTGAAAAAACGCCCAGGTCAGCTGTCCGGGCTCGCGTTCGACAGTCATATCCTTCCACGCAAGCGACTCACAGCACCAATCAAGCACGACCATGTCCTTTTTCAAAATTTCACAGGTGGGCTGAGCCGTCTGCTTTGCGCGGACGGAGGGTGACGAGTATATTTTGTCAAGTCCGTGTACCGCAAAGCGTCTGCCGACTGCCTCGGCTTGACGGTGTCCAAGAGGAGTAAGACTGTCGGGATTGTATATCGGGTCTCCGTGTCTGATGTAATAAAATATCATGTTGCACCTCCGCAAGTTCCTATAAAAAACGCAAAGCGTCGAGATTTGACGACCTTTGCCGTCCTATTTGGATTATACCATCCAACAGACGAAAAGTAAATACCTTTTCAAATTTTTTCAAAGAAAAAAAGCCCCACCGTTATAGGTGAGACTGATTTTCGCACGCGATCCGTCGGCAATTCAAAGCTCAGGCAAAAGCCCGAATGAAAGAAGTTTACGAGCTATGTTTTGACAGAAACGCGTCGCGTTCATCCACTCCCAAAAGCTCAAAGAGCGAAATGCCAAGGGCGTCGGCAATTTCATCGAGAATGGCAATGTCGGGGCAGGATCTTCCCTGCTCCCACTTGGAGACCGCCTGCGCCGTAACGCCGACCCGAAGCGCAAGGGCATTTTGCGTAAGCTTCAGGCGCTGTCTGGCATCTGCGATCTTCCTGCCCAAATTGTTTGTGTCTATCATCTGCTAACTCCTTGCTGCAATTCGCACGAGCGCACCTCTGCAATAAGCACGCTCGGTTTTTGGGATAAATCGCCGCAAAGAGCCTCGGCAAACCAAGGTCAGCATCCTTTTTTTGCCTTAGACCGACTCCGAGGCGAGTTTGCAGTATCCGTAGCGTGTAGAAATCATTAAAGTCGCCTCCTTTTCATTAAATTTCGTTCCGTCGGGGTCTATGCCGACAGACCGATAAACCTATTATAATACCGCGGCAACAAAATGTCAATAAACCTTTGGTTGATTTTGGAAGACTTTTTAAGCGCCCTCTATTTGATCTCGTGCAAGAACGACAAAATTCAACGTCTGTCGCCAAAGCAAGCAACTTGACAAAGAAAAGCAGAAATGATATAATATTCTTGTAATGGAAAAACGATCCTGTACACACGGAGAAAAAATATATGAAAACAAAAAAAGCATTAGCGGTGCTCGTCCTTTTTGCTTTAATGATCACCACGGCATCGAGCCTGTGCACACTCGGGACCTCGGCTGTGACAGAGACCTATCAGGTGTCCGAGGAGTACAAAAGCGGTAAATATTACGAGCATCTTAGGCGAATAGAATTGACGGGCGATCAGGCGACCGACGTCATCTCAATAGCTCTCTCGCAGCTCGGATATCACGAGGGAGACAGCGACGCTGACCTTGACGGAATGAATTTCGAGGGCACGAAAAATTTTGTTGAATACAACGTCCTTTATGGCAAGCTCGACAACCAAGAGGGCAACGGACTGAGCTACGGATACGCTTGGTGTGCCGCGTTTGTAAATTGGTGCCTGCGCCAAGCGAGAGTGGAAAAGACTGCATCGGGCACGGAGGTAAGCTGCCGCCGTTGGCTTGCGGATTGTAAGGATATGGGAATCTATGTTGAAAAAGACGGCTACGCTCCCAAAACGGCAGACCTTATCTTTTTCAAGGACGCGGACAGCTCGGTGACATCCACCCATATAGGAATAGTCCTTTATTCCGACGAAAACCGAGTCTATACTATCGAGGGAAATGCATCAAGCGGCAGTGCTCTTTCAATCGCAGGGCATTACGTCTGCTTAAAATCGTATAAGCTCTCCGATAGCTACATAGTGGCGTACGCATCTCCAAAATATAAAACCGACGAAAACGTCTTGAAGGTAGACCGTTCGGGAACCGAAATGTCCTCGGGTCTCTATATCTCAAAGAGCGAAATGAACGTCTATTCAGATGAAGTTTCGGGCAAAAAGATCGACGAGTTGGGTGCGTACGAGCTTTTCACGGTAAAAGAGCGATACGGCGATTTCTTTAAGATCTGCTACAAAAAAGGCGGAAAGATGTGCGAAGGCTACGTAAAAGCGGCAAAGAAATCCGTCCAGATATCATCTGACGGAGCGACAGAAGCAATAGAGCTTATTCACGATGCTGAAAGTGAATACGTCACGAGATACGCGGTGCTCCCATCTACCTCGATCCCCCTTCCCGATCCTGTAATCGCAAGCGAAACCGCAGGTTTCGTCGGCTGGAAGGCAACCGAAACGGGCGAGCTTTTGCAAGCGGGCGATACGCTCAGCGATATTGATAAAAAAACAACTCTCGTCGCCGAATGGGACGAGACCCTATACACCGTCACCTTTGCCGATGCAGACGGAAAAGTGATCAAGGAGATCAAAGGATATTACGGATCCGTTATCGAGCCGCCCGAGATCGACGACGAATATTTTGAGGGCTGGGGAGTCGATGAGCTCCCTGCTAAAATAACCGAAAGCATAGTATATACCGCGGCATATTCCGAAAGGCCAAGCGCCTTGGGCTGCAAATCAACCATGATGGTCAGCATATTGCCGAGTCTGCTCGCGCTTGGGCTTTCAATGTGCTTTGCTACCCAAAAACGCAAATTTAAATAACGAAAAGCACCGAAATATGATATTTCGACAGACTGAAATGCCCTCGCTCAATTTCGAGCGAGGGCATTGATTTTTTCTTAACGCTTTCCGTCGATATCCGTCACTGAAGGCGATTGCGCTTTTTCGTTACAATCTTATCGCAAGCAGCGAGAACGCCGGGCAGAACGAACAGGATCAGCAGCGTCGCGCAGAGCGCACCCATGGAAATGGTCTTTACAATGGAGGTTACCGTGGGATTTTCAAACAAACCGCCGACTA
>CAZQLJ010000030.1:0-12854 GCA_964594085.1 uncultured Clostridium sp. | reverse complement strand
ACTATCCTACGGGAAGCTTTTTGGGTACCTTTTTCTCGAAAAAGGTACAGAAAGGAAACTATGAAAATTTATGAAGAGCTTGTTGCCCGCGGACTAATCGCGCAGGTAACGAATGAAGAAGAGATCAAGAATATGATCAACGAAGGCAAAGCGACCTTCTATATCGGCTTTGACCCCACGGCAGATTCTCTGCACGTAGGACATTTTATGGCGCTCTGCCTTATGAAGAGACTTCAGATGGCAGGGAACAAGCCCGTAGTCCTGATCGGCGGCGGTACTGCAATGGTCGGAGACCCCTCAGGCAGAACCGATATGCGTCAGATGATGACCACCGAGACCATCGCGCACAACTGCGACTGCTTCAGAAAGCAGATGGAAAGATTTATCGACTTCGGTGAGGGCAAGGCGATAATGGTCAACAACGCCGATTGGCTGCTTGACCTCAATTACGTCGAGGTTCTCCGCGAAGTCGGCGCGTGCTTCTCTGTCAACAGAATGCTGACAGCAGAATGCTATAAGCAGAGAATGGAAAAGGGACTTTCGTTCCTTGAATTCAACTATATGATAATGCAGTCCTACGACTTCTACCACCTGTTTAAGACCTACGGCTGTAATATGCAGTTTGGCGGCGACGACCAGTGGTCCAATATGCTTGGCGGCACCGAGCTGATCAGAAGAAAGCTCGGCAAGGACGCTCACGCTATGACCATCACCCTGCTTCTCAACTCCGAGGGCAAGAAGATGGGTAAGACCGCGTCGGGCGCAGTATGGCTCGATCCGAATAAGACCACCCCCTACGATTTCTACCAGTACTGGAGAAACGTAGCCGATGCCGACGTCCTCAAGTGCATCAGAATGTTGACCTTCTTGCCCATCGAGCAGATCAATGAAATGGACTCTTGGGAGGGTAGCCAGCTCAATACCGCAAAGGAGATTCTGGCATACGAGCTCACAAAGCTCGTTCACGGCGACGACGAAGCAAATAAAGCACAGGCTCAGGCAAAGGCGCTCTTCGGCGCAGGCGGCGAAGCCGACGCTCCCACCGCGGAAATGCTCGACGAAGATTTCTATATGGAAGGCAAGACCGACGTCCTCACAATGCTTGTAAGAAGCGGACTCGTCAAGTCCAAGTCCGAGGCTCGTCAGGCCGTACAGCAGGGCGGCGTTTCGGTCGACGGCGAAAAGATCAACGACATCAAGACCTACTACACCAAGGAGGACCTCGCCGAAGGCAAGCTTCTCCGTAAGGGTAAGAAGTCTTACATGAAGGTTGTTTTTAACAAATAATTAGAATATATGGGGGAAGGGTGACTTTTTGAAAAAAGTCACCCTTCCCCCATGCCCCCATCCCTTCAAAAACTTCAATAAGGATTTATTATTTTATCGTATTACCTCGCATACCCCACCGCCATTTCACTCGTCGAAACAAAATATAAAAAAGCTACAAGAAAACCTTGCAGCTTTTTCGTCCATAGGACATGTTTGATTATCACCAAATAACGATTCTCTTGTCCTCGGGCAGATACATTTGATCGGTATCCTTTACGTCAAAGGTCTTGTACCACTCGGGGAAGTTTCTGGGAGGCATATTGGCGCGGAGGATCGCAGGTCCGTGAACGTCTACCGAAAGAAGCATCTGCTGGAACTCTGTTCTCGCCTTCTGGCACCAAACTCTTGCCCAATTGCTGAAATACTCCTCGTAGGACGCGCCTTCCGTTCTCGACATAATGTCAAGAGTAACCGACATGCCGCCGTTATCCGCCATATTCTCGCTGACGATAAACGCACCGTTGACCTTTCCCCAAGGAAGCTCAATGCCGTCAAACTGCTCGATCATCCTCTGAACCTTCAAGTCGAAGCGCTTGAAGTCGTCCTCGGTCCACCAGTCGTTGATGTTTCCGTTCTCGTCGCACTTCGCGCCGTTGCTGTCAAACGCGTGGGATATCTCGTGGCCGATAACACCGCCGATGCCGCCAAGATTTTCGCTTCGGGTCTGCTTCAGGGAGTAGAAGGGTGCCTGAAGGATCGCCGCGGGGAACGTGATGTCGTTAACGAAGGGATCGTAGCAGGCGTTGACCATATGTCCGGGCATAGCCCAGTTTTCAGGCTCGGTGGGCTTGTCAAGCTTGCTCAGCATGTCAAGCTCCTTGACCTCCTTGATAGAAAGCATAATGTCAAAGAGCGAATCCTCCGCATTGAAAACAAGCTTATCGTAAATTGCTCTCGCCTTGTCGGGATAACCCATCTTAACACCCATTTTGGAGAGCTTGAGGATTGCCTTCTCCTTGGACTCCTCGCCAAGAATATCGTTGGTCTTAATGCGGGTCTTGTATGTATCAATGATCTGATAAACGATCTCGGTAATGTCCTTCTTCGCCTCTTCACCGAAGTATTTTTCTCCGTAATAAATACCCACGGGATCGGAATACGTGCCCGATGCCAGATTGTACGCGAACTTTTCGATGGACTGCATTTTCGCAACACCGGTAAGCGCGCGCATGTACATACCGCCCATATCACGAAGCTCCTCGGACAGAAGGTTGCAAGCCTTCAGAAGTCCGGTAACGTAAGCCCAGTGCTTGTAGATCTCAAGATTTTCAGCGTTGAATACCTTTGCAAATTCTCCGAAGAATCTCGGCTCGGTAACAACCACGGTCGCAGGAATCTGACCGAACATATCGTTGAGAATGCCGCCGAAATCAACGGTCGAGAGCATCCCTGAAACCTTGTCAGTATCCATAGGATTATACATTTCAACGTATTTCGACCACTCCTCGCTCGTCTTTACAAGTCCGCCGAGGATCGCGTCGAATGCAAGCGCATCGTTAACGTACTGCTCCTGTGCTTCGGGTGCGAGGTCGGTCTTTGCCATAACTGCCTTTGCAACGTTTGTCCAAAGACCCAATATCTGAGTTTTCTGAGCCTCCATTTCGGGCTTGTAATAGGACGCGTCGGGAAGAATAACGCCCGCACCCTGAACGTAGACCAAGTGCTGCTTGGTGTTCTTCATATCGGTTTCAACGAAAACTCCAAAGGGAGTGGGAATACCCTTGAGCGACAAGGTCTTGAAGAGACGGCTGAAGTCCTCGACCGACTTTACAGAGTCAAGAAGCGCAAGATTCTTGAGCGCGGGAGTAATGCCGTGCTTCTCTTTTCTCTCCGCATCCTTAGCAATAGCATAAAGCGTGCAGGCTCTCTCGAGATACACGTTGGGGTAAGTCTTGTTCTCGGTCATGGAGGCAAACTCGCCCATCATGATCTTTTCAACACCGTCCGCAAGCTCCTGAAAGCCGCCTGCCGCAGGCTTGTCGTCGGGAATAACGAGCTTGTCCAAGGTCTCTTTATTGACGTAATTATAAAGATCGTCCTGAATTCTGATTTTTTCCATAATAAACTCCTATTCTATATGACGCGCATATTTTTGTTTGATTTGTTTAATTATATCATAAAATTTGTAAAAATACAATAGAAATGCAAAACGACATAATTATTTTTTCTGGAATCGATGAGTAAATTTTTTGTTTTTCTGATTCACAAGGCGCGCGTAACAAATCGTAACAAATATATTGTAACATTTTGTTACAATAATGTCAAGAGGGTTTAAAAAATTTTTGTATTATTTTTAGGAGTTCAAACATGGTAAACAAAGATGGGCTTCTTGGCCTTAAGATGATCAGGAAGCAAAAAAAATACAGTCAGCTCAAGGTCGCCATGGATCTTTCCATCAGCCGTGAGGCTCTTTCGCATTATGAAAACGGGAAAAGAAGTCCCGATCTTCAAATGCTCCGTCTTCTGTCCGAATATTTCAACGTATCTATTGATTTTTTAATCAACGGAAAAGATTTTGAACAAAAATAACGGCTATTCTCGATCGAGAATAGCCGTTATTTTTGTTGGTTGTTGTTCAAATTTTGATTTATCGGTGGGTTAACGATAACCTCATGACTATAATTTTCGCCAAACTTCGCTTTGCGTAAGCCTTCCCTTGTGAGGGAAGGTGGCGCGTAGCGACGGATGAGTAGAAGACTAACGATTTTAACCGTCTTTGATAGAAAAAGGGCTTTCACGGTGTAGTTCTTTTTGCTCGCGAGTGATCAACGGTAGACACGGTAGCGTATTCTGCTCATCCACCGTTACCGTGCAGGCGGTGTAGTGGGCTGTGCTACTCGCCGTGTGGCGTATGTCCCCCTTCCCTCGCAAGTGAAGACTCCCTGATAAATTGCAATTTATATCCCCGTATGCGCCCGATTCGGTACCGGTGGGTCGGCGGCAGACGGACTTGCATGGTTCGCTCTCTTTTTGTGTCCCGGAATATTTTCCATAAAAACATCGTCCGCCGAGTCCACTGTATCGAGCAGCTCGTTGTTTATATCGTAATCATCAATATAAGCCCCCGGATGCGTGCCCTCGTCAAACGTCCTGTCTTGTTTTGCCTTTTTCTTCTTATCTTTTTCCATAGTCCCTCCAAAAAACAAACCGTCTATAAATATTCTTCCCCATAAAACTAAAAATATTAAAAAAGTTCTTTGGGGAGGAGAGGGGTGCAGGGGAGAGGAGGGGCGATCTTTCAAGAAAGCCCCTCCTCTCCCCTGCATTTCTCATTTCCTCTCACGCCATCTCCTGGCGCAAAAAGGACATTATCTTTTTTTCCTCGCGCGAGACCTTGACCTGCGAAAGCCCGAGCAGATTGGCGACCTGCTGTTGAGTCATATCGCGATAATATCGGAGCAGGACAATTTTGCGCCAATCGGACGGCATTTTGGCTATAGCTTGTCCGAGCGCAATGCGATCGTTGAGATTTTCCAACTCGGCAGCTGCTTCACGGTCGGGAATGACCGAATCGTAGGTCTTCGAGTCCTCGCCGTATACGTTGTCGGACAACGAGGTTATGGGCGAGACCGCATCGATTGCGATCGCCGCCTCCTCGACCGAAACACCGGCAAAGGCGGCAAGCTCGGCAACTCCTGCCTCCCTGCCCTCCTCGGTCATGATCCGATTTTTTTCACGCATAATGGTGATCCCCGTGCGCTTATATCCCCGGCTGACCCGAATAAGCCCGTCGTCGCGCAGATGCCGCCGTATCTCTCCGATTATCAACGGCACGGCGTAGGTCGAAAAAGCCGTCCCGCGTTCAATATCAAAGCTCCTTATCGCCTTGAGCATCCCGATCGTGCCGATCTGCATAAGATCCTCAAATTCCGTGCCTCTGTCTCGGAATTTCAGCGCTATGCTCTTGACTAAAGCGGTATTTTCTACTATAAGCGTCTCGGCGGCATCCTCGTCTCCTGCCTGCGCTCTGCAGATAAGCTCCCTGTTACGTAAATATCTCTCGTCTTTGGCTTCGGGCGAGATCTGATCTGCAATCTTCGTAATTTCTTCCATTTTTTCCTCCGCGGAGTAAATCCGTCGAGCAAAAGCCCGACTATGTAAGCTCAGATATCTCCGCGTTCGCCGAACGCCTTGTACATGATCACGTTAGTTCCCCTCCCGGGCTTTGACGTCACGCGAATGGCGTCGGTAAAGCTTTCCATGACAGTAAATCCCATTCCGCTGCGCTCGCTTGCCGCGTCGGTGGTAAAAAGTGGTTGTCTTGCTTCCTTGACATCCTCGATTCCGCAGCCGCGATCCTTTATCTCGATCTTGGCGATCCTGCCTTCAAGCAACGACGCGGTTATATATATCCACCCGTCCCGATTTTTGTACGCGTGAACGATGCAGTTAGTCACTGCCTCCGAGACCGCGCATTTTATATCTGCGATCTCGACTGCGGCGGGATCAAGCTGTGCGCAAAAAGCCGCAACCGCCGCCCTTGCCATTCCCTCGTTTGCCGAGAGCGCGGGCAGCTTGAGCTGCATTTTGTTTATGACCGCGCCGGAAAATCTACCTTTTTTCATTTTTCATCTACCTCTTTTACATTTTTTGTCTTGCTTTCATTGTAAGCCGTGCTTGACTGAGCCGCATTCGTCGTGACTGCCGCCGCAGGCGTCTTCGGAGTCCCCGTTTCTTGATTTTTTTGCGTTAAGCGGACTATTTTAATTATCCTCTCAAGCCCCGCAAGCTTCATTATCTTCTCAATCGAGGGAGAAGGGTCGGCGACCTTTACCGTACCCCCGATCTCCCTTATCGTGTTATATCTTCCCATTATCAGCCCAAGTCCCGAGCTGTCCATAAAATCAACCGCCGACATATCTATGATCAGCTCCGCAGGGCGCTTTGTTCGGATCATATCGTCGATAGCGGAGCGTACCGCGACCGCGCTGTGATGATCGATCTCCCCTCTAAGCTTTATTTTCAATACCGTTCCCGTAAATTCGCTGTCAAATCCCGGCTTTCTGTCTCTCGCCGCACACATTCCGTAAATTTCCTTTCTATGTTTTCTTTTTCTCCCATAAGGGTGTGTTCTCATACATTTTATCATGTACAGAGCGCAAATTTTGTCATAACAGGCTGTCGAATTAAATTTTTTGCAGAAGTGCGGACGAAGCCCGACCGAATACGGTTGACATAGCGGCCTGCGAGTGATATAATTGAGTTATATTCGAGACAAAAGCGATCGGAGGATAAGAATTTGAAGGAATATGACGTTATAATCGTCGGCGCAGGTCCCGCGGGCTCGAATTTCGCGCGACTTTTAGACACAAAAAAATATAAAACTCTGATAATCGACGGCTCGACCGATCACGACAAGGTCTGCGGAGGATTGCTCTCTCCCGACGCGCAGGATATTCTTGCGCGATATGATCTCTGTCTTCCAAAAGAAATTCTTGCTTCCCCTCAGCTTTTTTCGGTAAGAACTATCGACTTATCAAACAACCTCGTTCGTCATTACCGCCGAAGCTATATGAACGTAGACCGCAAGGGTCTCGATTCATTTTTCAAAAGCCTGATACCGTCAAGCGTGGACAAGATCAACGGCAGATGCAAAAGAGTCGCAAAAACTGACTCGGGATATGAAATAGAGCTTGTAGACGGAGAAAAGCTGCGATGCAAGTGGGTCGTGGGAGCAGACGGTGCGTCGGGCAACGTCCGTTTGTCGCTCTTTAAGCACAAGGAGCTTCAAAAATACGTCGCCATACAGCAATGGTTCCCCGCAGGAGAAACTAACCCATACTATTCCTGCATTTTCGATAACGAGACCTCCTCGGGATGCTCCTGGATATTTTTCAAGGACGGAATGCTGATCTTTGGCGGCGCGTTTGACCGTAAAAACTGCCGCGAGGCCTTCGAGGAGCAAAAGAAAAAGCTTGTAGACGGTGACTTTGTAGATAGTTCGGTCTTCAGCGAGCCGAAAAAGACCGAAGCCTGCCTTGTGTCGCGTCCAAGACTTTCGGGAGGGATATTCCGAGGCAAAAACGGAGCTTTTCTTCTTGGCGAGGCGGCAGGGTTTATCAGCCCAAGCTCGTTTGAAGGAGTCAGCTATGCGCTGTTCAGCGGCGAGATGCTGGCAGATGCCTTCAATCGCTATTCAGTCGAAAACTCATCGCGCATCCACCGTTATTACAACGGAAAAACCCGAAAGCTTAAATCCAAGGTCGCTATGCGTTGCATAAAAAGACCATTTATGTATAATAAGCTCTTGCGAAAGCTCGTAATGAAAAGCGGGTTGACGTCGATAAAAATAAAAACACCTAAGGAAAATAAATAAACAAAAAGGCAGAGCCGTTCATTCACGAACAGCCCTGCCTTCTCTTTTTGTTTCCCGTAGAAAGTAGTACTTTGACCCTCTTATCTTATATCCGGGAAAGTTCTTGAAAGAGGGGGTGTTGGCAATCGCTTAAGCGATTGCCGCGAGTTTTGCAAGCAAAACGTCGCTACGCCGTCGCAAGCGACAGCTAGAGGGGGAGAAAACTTCTTTCAAGAAGTTTTCTCCCCCTCGCATTAAACCCTATATTATTTACCTGTAACCTTAGCCGCAACGTTCTGAGGAACGGTGTCGTAACCGGTTACGTTATACTCGAAGACACCGCGTCCCTGCGTCATAGCGCGGAGAACGGTGGGATAGTCGGCAAGCTCAGCCTTAGGAGCCATAGCGTGAACGGTGGTATAACCCTCCTTGTCCTCGCAAGCATCCATACCCATAACAGCCGCACGTCTCTTATTAAGGTCACCCATAACGTCACCGACCATATACTCGGGAACGGTTACATCGAGGTCGCCAACGGGCTCGAGAAGAACGGGACCTGCAAGCTCGAGGCACTTCTTGTAAGCAAGAGAAGCCGCGGTCTTGAAGGACAATTCATCGGAGTCAACGTCGTGGTAAGAGCCGTCGTGAAGATCAGCCGCAAGTCTGGTCATAGGATAGCCGTAAGCACCCTTGAGCATAGAGTCCTGAAGACCCTTTTCAACAGCAGGGTTGAAGTTCTTGGGAACTGCACCGCCGACAACCGATACGGTAAAGGTAAGTCCTTCTTCCTCAGAGGGAGAGAATTTGATCCAAACGTGACCGTACTGACCCGAACCGCCATTCTGCTTCTTGTGCTTACCTTCAACGTCAACTGTCTTTGTGATCTTTTCTCTGTACGCGATAGCGGGAACCTCGTACTTGATGTTAACGCCGAAACGGTTCTTGAGGTTAGCTGCAAGAATGGCGAGATGCATCTCACCCATAGCGTAGATGAGCTGCTGCTTGGTCTCGGGGTTGTTTTCATATTTAAGAGTCATATCCTCCTCGGTCATACGAGCGATAGCCTGAGAGATCTTGCTCTCGTCCTTCGCGGTGAGAGGATACATAGCCTTGCAATAGTAAGGAGTAGCGCAGCTTACGGGCTTGTATTCTACCTTGCCCGAGCGAGAAAGGGTGTCGTTCGTGTTGGTGTCGGAGAGCTTGGATACCATACCGATATCGCCGCACATAAGCTCGTCGACCTCTACCTGCTTGTTACCCTTCATTACGTAAATGTGAGCAAGCTTTTCTTCTGCACCGGTTCTGGAGTTCTTGAGAACCCAATCCTTCTTAACGGAACCGTTCATAACCTTGAAGAAGGACATCTTTCCAACGAACGGGTCAGCAACGGTCTTGAATACGAAGATCGCGGGATCGCCTTCAACTTCGATAGCGATCTCTTCGCCCGTAGCACTCTTTTCAACCTTTTTAGCGGTATGTCTGGGGAAGGAAGCCGCGATCGAATCCATCATCGCGATAACGCCCCAAAGTCTTGTAGCCGCGCCGCAGTATACGGGGGTGATAGTACCGTCAATGATACCCTGGTGAAGACCCTCAACGCACTCCTCCTTGGTGAAGGGCTCGCCGTCGAAGAACTTCATCATAAGCTCCTCGCTGGTGCCTGCAACTGCCTCCCAAAGAACTTCCTTGTATCTCTCTGCAGCTGCCTCGAGCTCGGGAGTGGTGTCGGTGGGGAATCTCTTTCCGGAGTCGTCGTATACGTAAGACTGCATATCAAGCAGATCTATCATCGTTATATCCTTACCGTTCTTACCAACAGGGATAAATACGGGGCAGAGGGACTTGCCGAATCTCTCGCGGAGCTGATCAAAGGTAGCGTTAAAGTGAGCGTCGTAGTTGTCGCACTTGTTGATGAAGAATGCCTTGGGGATACCTGCGGCAACCGCCTTGTCCCAAGCAAGCTCTGCTCCAACTTCCAGACCTGCCTTACCGTCGACACAGATGACCATACTGTCGGCAACTCTTGCCGCCTGGTTTACCTCTCCCTCGAAATCGAGATAACCGGGGGTGTCGATTACGTTGATCTTAACGTCCTTCCAGTAAATATACGCAGTGGATGCGGAGAGAGAGAACTTTCTTGCCTGCTCTTCCTGGTCGTAGTCGAAAACGGTGTTTCCGTCAGGAACGTTTCCGAGTCTGTCTGTTCCGCCGCTAACATAAAGCATAGCTTCTGCAAGGGAGGTCTTTCCTGTTCCGCCGTGTCCTGCAAGAGCGATATTTCTGATCTGTTTTGTGTTGTACTGAGCCATTGTTCTGGTCCTTTTACTCACGCGAGCGTGAGTCCTTTCGTAAGTTTTGCCTTATGTACAATCTATTCGCCAAAAGCCAATAAATAAACATTCACACTATTTATTATACAATATTTTGCTCGTCTTTTCAATAATTTGCCTCAAACTTTTTCTGCTCTATTTGTAGAAGTTGCAAGTCAAAATTTGTACATTTATAACAATTTTGGGCATTTTGCACACAATTTAAAGACGCTCTCATCAACCCGGTGGAAAATAACAAAATCAGATGCTTGAGGGAGCAAAAAGGATCCAACCCCGAGTTTCTGTCTGGATGGATCCTTTTTTAGTTTAATATCATTTTTGAGTTTCTGTATTAGCCTGATTATTGTTTCCTGAAGCTAACCGTAACGGTCGTACCGACACCGAATTCACTTTCAATAGAAAGCTCTGCATCTGAAATAGCGCAGATATGCTTGACGATTGCAAGGCCGAGTCCCGTACCGCCGATACGCTTTGAGTGAGATTTATCCACTCTGTAAAAACGCTCGCACAGGCGCGGCAGATGCTCTTTCTCAATACCGATGCCTGTATCCTCAACCTTAAGGCAAACGCCTGCATCCGTTTCAGTCATGGAAACCGTTACCGAGCCGCCGTCCTTATTGTATTTGATAGCGTTGGAAACAAGATTTTCTACAAGCTCAAAAATCATTGCTTGATCGGCGCAAATCTTGGCAGAACCTATGATATTTGCGGTGACATTTCTGCTTTGTGCCTTCTCTGATAGCCCGTCGAGAACCTCTTTTGCAACATCCTCAAGAGCCACCTCGGAAAGCGCTCTCTTCGGAGCATCTCCGCTTTCGATCTTGGAAAGCATCAGCATATCCGAAATCAGAGAGCCGAGGCGGAGGCATTCCTTATAGATCCGTCCAAGCTGTTTTTTGGAGGTATCGTCTAAACCTTCCTTGTTCATCAAAACCTCGGCAAAGCCTTGCATAACCGTAATAGGCGTTTTCAACTCGTGAGAAGCGTTGGCAAAGAAATCGCTCTTTTGCTTCTCGATCAGCTTTTCCTTCGTAATATCCGTAATGATAATGATAGCGGAGATGTCGTCGCAGATGACCTCGTTTGTAACCCCCGTAATAACTACCGACAGATACTTATCGTCGTAAGAGCAGTTAAAAGCGAAATTTTCCCCGATATGCTCGGTGATCTGCTCGTAGACAGGCAGCTTTTCAATCAGGAACACAAGATCTCTGCCAATGTCGTGATGCGTTCCGTTAAACATTTCAAACGCACGCTTATTGGCGAAAACGATACGTTTTGATTGATCAAGCGCAATAATGCTTTGAGATACGTTATCAAGCACTGCGTTGAGCTTCACTCTCTCTCCGTCTGCAACACGGATATGGCAATGAATGTTTGCGTTCAGCTCGTTGATTTGATTAAGAACCCCGAACAGTTCCGGCTCGCTCATATCGGTCTTGATCGGTGCATACTGTCCTTCGTTCAGACTCTTTAAGCTCTCCCCGATCTCTGTCACCTTGGATGAAACGTTACGGGATATAAAGTGTGAGAGAACAAAGGAAAGAACTAGTGATACGGCAAGAACGAGGATGAAAAGCGGAATGATAGCGGTAAAGTAAGGTGTAACCTGACTGCTTCTTACCGCAAGTCTGAGGATCACCTCCGTGCCGTCCGAAAGGGCGGTTTTGGTTGCATAATAGGTCATATCGCACTTAAAGGTTTCCGAATATCTTTCTACGGTATCGGGCTTGCCTTCAAGCGCGTTTTTGATTTCCTCGCGGTCTCTGTGATTTTCAAGGGGTGCTTTGGTGTCGCTCTCGTAAAGAACGTTTCCGCCAATATCGAAAATCGTAATACGAAGCTCGGGGTTATCCGAGTACTGATTAAAGACAGCAAAGTCGCTCTGTTCGTTCATCAGAGTAGCCGCAAGCTCCGTTTCATCCTTCAACCGTTCGCTTACGATCTTGTTCGTATTCATATTAACTGCAATGATACCGAACACGAACATCAGAAGAACGCAGGCAAGGGTTGCGGCAAAAACCTTATAAAATATCTTCTTTTTCATAAATTATAGTCCTACAAAGCGATAACCGATACCGCGCACGGTAACGATAACATCGCCGCCTCCACATGCTGTGATCTTTTCGCGGAGCTGAGAGATATGTATATCGAGAGTTCTCGTCTCGCCCATATAGCTCTCGCCCCAAACCTCACGGAATAGCTCCTCGCGCTCGATGGTAACGCCTGCACGTGTGATCAGCATTTTGAGAAGCTTGAATTCCTTCAAGGTTAGCCCGAGGTCGTGTCCTTCGTAAAAGATCTTGTAAACGTTATTGTCAATTACAAAGCCTTTTTGGCTTGTCACGTAAAGGTTAGCGCGACGAATGTTCGTCTTGACACGCGCGATCAGCTCAAGCACCGAGAAGGGCTTGGTCATATAATCGTCAGCACCCTTGTTCAGTCCCTTGACCGCACTGATCTCGTCGGATTTTGCGCTCACGATAATGACGGGGATCTTCTCATCCAATTCTCTTATTTTGGTGAGAATAGTGTATCCGTCCATATTGGGAAGCATGATATCAAGAATAATGAGGCTCGGGCGAGCTTTCGTAAACTCACAAAAGAAGTCCTTGCCGTTTTCAAACATTTTCGTAGCAAAAACACCTTCAAAAGCGCCTTCGTAAAGCTCGCGTATGCCTTCGTCGTCTTCAACTATATAAATGATCTCGTCCATTAAAACTTTTGATGTACCCCCGTTTCGTTATATTTCGTCCACTCGGCAACGTTCACTGCATGGTCACCGATTCGTTCCAAGTATTTTGCGACCATCATAAGCTCAATAGCTTGGTCTCCGTTTCTGCCATCCTTTTTGATAAGCTCGATAAGATCGTTCTTAACCGCAAGGAACATATCGTCCA
>CAZQLJ010000029.1:0-12903 GCA_964594085.1 uncultured Clostridium sp. | reverse complement strand
AGATCGAAGGCTCTGCCTCGCGGAATCCGTAAATGCTTTGCTTGATATCGCCTACCATAAATCGATGAGAGCCGCCGATGATCTCGAAAATTCGGTCTTGTATCTCGTTGACGTCCTGATACTCGTCAATATATACCTCGTTAAAATCAGACGATATCGACTTCGCGTATTCGGAGGGTGATCCGTCCTTGTTTTGAAGTAAGCGAAGCATAAATTTGGGCATATCTGAGAATTCGCAAAGCCCACGGCTGAGCTTTTCCTCGGAGTAGCGACGCTCGTATTCGGCAAGAATATCAAAAATCAGCAGACAGAGCTTCGCGCCTTGCTCATACCACGACGATATTTCGGAGGGCTCGGCATAAAGGAGTTCTTTTGCCGCGTTCTTTATTGCGGGATTTAGCTTTTTGCCGCGTAAATTTTTGTAGTATTCGCTGATCTCGGTACTTTCGTCCTTTTTTAGCGAAGGAATCCGTGAGGGCGCGTAAGTATCGAAAGCAGCGCGTACAGTGTCGTAATTTTCACTCTCCGTGACCCTCAAAAGCGAACGGCAGAGCTCGGCATTTGCGTCAAAGCAGGGAATATATTTTTCTTTTAGTATGGGATAAGTTGCCATATCGCCACAGCATTTTTCAAAGGTAGACGCAACGTATCGGATCAGAGAACAAAGCTCGGTACGGATGATACGACCTTCGTCGGTCTCTAAAAAATCAAGCGATGCCGATCTCTGCATTCTCTCGGCGTGCTTTTTGAGCTGACAGATACCCTCGGGCGCGGTAATGAGCTTGCCGTATATATTCAGCAGTGTCGGGATGAGTGCCGAGCTGTCTCTCGCAACGGAGATTATACCAACGAGGTCAGAAAATAAGCTCCTATATCCCACAGAAGACAAATTTCCATCTGAAAACTCACCGCAATGCTCAAAAAAGCCTTCCAGAACATCTTTCATCGTTTCCTCTTGCAGAGACGAAAGCTCTGCTTTGTCGGAAAGCCTCATTGAAGCGGGAAGACCCAGCTTTTCAAAATTAGCTCGCACGGGATCAGAGAAAAACGAGTCGATGGTGCTGATATGTGCGCTTCCGAGCTTGAGCATTTGCTTTTGCAAGTGCTTATCGTCAGGGTGTTCGGCAATAGCCTCGGAAAGAGCCTTGGATATCTTCGCCCTCAGCTCTCCTGCGGCGGCGCGTGTAAATGTCACGATAAGGAGACTTGAAATGTCAACTCCTTCTTCAATTATGCGTTTTATTATTCTTTGTGTAAGTGTAAATGTCTTGCCGGAGCCCGCGGCGGCGCTGACGAGCAGAGTTTGCCCGCGAGCATTCATAGCCGCTTGTTGTGCTTTAGTAAAGTTCATAAAAATCTCCGTTTCGCCGTATACGGCGGTGATTTATAATGGGTGAATTTTGCCTGCGTGGCAAAATTCGGGCGTGAAAAAGCATACTTCATTTCATTAAAAAAATCACTTTCACGCTGCCTCCGGTTAATTAATGCTTTTCCTTGTATGCCGACGGGCAGGACGAACGAATAGAGCAGAAGCCGCACGCTTCCTTTGAAGGGGTGCGAGGAGCCTGGCCCGAATACATCGATTTAGCCGTGCCGACTATCGAGGAGTGGAGAGAATCGTTAATGCCTTGTATCTGCTCATCACTCACCGCGGCCTTTCCGGAGATCTCGCCGTCCTTGTTAATAGAGATACCCGCAAGTATCTTTTTGTCCATATCCGCACTTGCCGCAGACAAAATATCCTTGTTTCCGAGAATGAAGCCGCTTCGCACGGGATTTATCTCACCTTTTTCCTCTTCAGCCGAAAGGAAAAGCGCCGAAACGGGACGTATTTCCTTTTCATCACCGAAGAATTGGCGGTTTTTCTCTTGCGCTGCGGTAAACAGATAAGCAGGGAGCTGAAGATCCTCACCCGTCGAGACCTTGGATACGTCGTATCTGTGTGAGCCGGTCTTGTAATCGACCACGCGAAGATATTTGCTCTCACCGTCGTCGTAAAGGTCAATTCTGTCAATAACACCGCCAAGGCTGACTATGGGCGCGCTATCATCATCGCCGATCTTGATCTCCATAGGCTTGAGAGTTCCGTCGCGACGATCGGAAATATGCTCCTCAAACGCGACTATCTTGAAGCTCGAGCGCTGGAATTCGTCAAGAACACTGCGTACCATTACAAGCGAGAGATCGCGAAGCCTTGAGAAGCTGTATAGCATAGAAGAAGGCAGAGGACAGTTGATGTCGTAAACGTATTCCGATATGATAGCATCGACCTCTTTTATAATCTCGTCGTCCGAGGGTCGATCTATCGATCCGTCGGGACGACGGACTTTTTTAAGGAATTTTTCAAGAACGTAGTGAATTATCGTTCCCGAGTCGGCATAGCTGACAGTGGATACCTTCTGCTCTCGAAGACCGAGCACGTATTCGCACCAATATCTGTAAGGACATTCGGCGAAGGTCGAGATCTGCGACTTGGAAAGACGAAGTCTGTCTCCAAATAACATCCGAACGTACATAGGATCTATCCGGACGGCATTTTCCTGCTCATCAAGGGAATTTTCACCGCTATGCCCCTCCGAGTCCTCCCCTGAAGATAACGATTCCGCAATCTCTGCGACACGAGCAAGATCAAATTCTATGGGCTTCGCCTCGGGGAAGAGGAATCTTACTCGATTCCACGCCGTTGACGGAGTGAGCGCTCGACCGCTAATGCTTGCGGAGCAGGTGCAGAGTACCAACTTGTCCGAGGGCTTTGTCATAGCGCGGTAAACGTAGAACAGCTCGTCCGAGGTTACGGTGCTTTCTCGAGAGGTCAAGGGTACGCCAAGATCTGCCATAACGCTCTTGTCGTTTTCGCTGAGCAATCCCGAGTCGGCATAAGCCTTCGGAAATTCTCCGTCGCAAAGACCAAGCAGAATGGCTATCTTAATATTTTCAACTCGGAGCGTTGCCGCCGATCCGACCGTAACGTAATCTCCAACGGCGGGAACAGAGCCCATGTCCGTATGAGTGAGCATTATTTCAATAGCGGCTGTCAATTCCTCCGCGTTCGTGGGAGCGTTCTGAAGCACTGTGCCGATATTCGTCAGCACCGACACGATATGATCGTAAACGCGTATAGCCTCGCCCGCACCTCGTATGTTTCCCGAAGCGAGCTCAAGCTCGGCAAGAGCGCAAAGCGACTCGGAAACTCCAAGCTCCTGCAAATATTCGTAAAGCGCGCGGCAGTTTTCAAGCGTGTTTCCACCTGTCAAAGCAAGCTTTTTTCGTAACGTGACCAACGGTGGAATAAGAGCAGAGCGCACGCGGTTTGCGGCAAGCAAGATCTCGTTGCCGCGTTCACTTTTTTGAGTCGTGTAGCCGTTGGGGTTCATGCTCCAGACGTCGTCAAGGAATCTGTTTCCGCTGATCGACCAGGTGTAGCAATAGTCCTCAAAAAGATCGGCGTCGTGTGCTTCGATTCCGCAAAGTCCGGTCTTTAAGAGCGTGAGCACGTCCGCAGTTCTGAAATTGTACGTAATACAGCGCAGAGCAGAAAGGATAAGTCGCGCCACGGGAGTGCTCGAAAGATCGGTCTTTTCAGAGTAGAAATAGGGAATATTAAGTCGCTCAAAGATCGCGTCAATAATACCCTTTCTGTTGTCACAGTCGCGCATAATAAGCGCGATCTCGGAGAATTTAACGCCCTCTGCATGCGCCTTGAGTATCTGCAAGGCGGCAAAGAATGTCTCCTCGTATTCGTTTTTGCATATTGCCATCGGCATCGCGGTAAGCTCCTCGGCACTCACGCGGGGAAGCGAGTCCTTCGTGACCGAAAAATCCCACAAAAGCTTTTCAAGCTCCGATAGCACAATGTTATTTGTGCGAGTGTTTGCTTCAAGGGTGACGTCTCTTGTCGCCACACCGTTTTCACGCGCAAATCTCGTAAATCTTTTAACAGTATCGCGAATGCTCTCGGTGTGCGGATTGTCAGCACCTCTGCCCTCGTAGCAGAAAGAAATACAGAGTTCGTCAGCCTGTCTGGCGATCTCCTCGAGTATATCGTGCTCCTCACCCGTAAAGCTGGTGAAGGAGTCTACAAAAACTCTGCAGCCGCCGAAATACCTGTGAGAGCGTAAAGCGTCCGAGAGTAAGGAAAGCTTATTCTCCGCGGCAATAGCGGATTCACCAAGCAGCTCACCCATAATTCGGTCGCGATTCGCGTAAACGAGCGAAATGTCAGAAAGCTTACGTGAGAGCGCAGGATCGTCACATTGTTCAGCAAGCCGTTGACAATCCTCGGCACTCACCGAATTTGCACGGAGCTCGTCTATGACCGACATCATCATATCACCAAACGCGCGATCGGTCTTAACGTTTCCGTATTCCTCCAAAAGCGCGGAGACCTCGCGCAAAGTCTGCCACATAACCAGACTCCCCAGATCACTGCCCATGCGCGAGTCTATAAGACCTCCGACCTGGCCAAAAACCTTTTCGCAAAGGCGAGAAAAAGAGACCACCTCAAAGCAGAGCGCAGACGACGCAGGCAGATCGGCAAGCATCGATTCACTGATAAAAGCCTGCTGCTCGGGGACGAGCAGATAGGTCTGCTTTCCCGATTCCACCGATTCCTTTATTTTTTCGATTATGTAAGAAGTTTTTCCGCTTCCGGGTCTTCCGAAAAGAAATGTCAACATAATTTTTCCTCAAAAATTGATTTTAAGAATCCTTTTGTTCAAAAAGCTCAAGATTTCTTCTGATAGTCTGGCGACCTCTCCAGGAGTACGCCCTCGCACCGAATTCCTCGTCACTCATTTTTTCAATATCAGTGACCGTAAGAAAGGGTATATTGTCATTTTTAAAAAATTTAATATCCGTGTAAATAGTTCCGTTCGCAATCGCCTTTTCGGTGTGAGGACATACATCCTGACAAATATCACAGCCCCACGCGTATCCGTGCTTCAAAATTACCTGCTCCTCTTCGGCAGATAAAACACCCTTTTTCTGCGTCAATGCAGAGAGACATTGACCCGACTCTGCCATCGGGCAAGCGAGCTTGCATTTTCCGCAGCCCTCGCATCTATTGATCTCTCCCGCAATCGACTCTATCGGCAGATCGGTTATTATCTCTCCCAAAAATACGTAAGACGAATATTCTTCGGTTATCAGCATGCCGTTGTCTCCGACGCTGCCAAGACCTGCCATAGCGGCGGCGGATCGCTCGTCTATCGGGGAATCGTCCGCAAACCCGACGAATCTGTACTCGGGATACTCTTTTTCAAGTAAGGGAATGACCGTGTCAAAAAGACCTTTAAAAAAAACGTGATAATCTCTCGGGACAGCGTATGCCGAGACGTTGCGTTTTTCATGCTTTACAAGATAGGGAACGGCTATCATTATCGCATTTAGCGAAGAAATATCCGAAAAACCGCAGCGCTCGAGCTTGTATTGCCTCGTAATTCTGCAGTTTTTCAAGGATATGGGAGCGAATAGCTCTATCCCCGCCTCTTTTAGCAATTTTCTGATAAGATCCATCATAAAAACCGTCCCCGACTCTAAATTCTACAATATATATTAATTTTATCATATATAGTGACGAAAAACAAGAATAAATTTGCTTTTTTCAACGACTTTTTCTCGATTCTTCATTAAACTGTCACAAATTTTGATTATAATTATAGCAGAGATGTAAAAAATACCAAAGGACTGTATAAATAATTAGTCTCGAGCCGCGGTGGGCAGAGACGGAACGGAGAGAAAATGTACAATATTTTAGTAGTAGACGATGAAGCAAGAATACGTTCTATAATCAAAAAATACGCCGAATTTGAAGGACACACCGTCATCGAAGCGGGCGACGGAATGGAAGCGGTAAGACTTTGCCGTAAGGATAAGTTCGATATCATCATAATGGATATTATGATGCCCGAGCTCGACGGATTTTCGGCTTGCCGTGAGATCCGCAAGGTGACAAGCACGCCGATCATTATGCTTTCGGCGCGCGGAGAAGAGTACGATAAGATAAACGGCTTTGAGCTTGGAATCGACGATTACGTCGTCAAACCCTTTTCACCCAAAGAGCTTATGCTTCGTATAGAAGCGATCATGAAGCGTATGTCAAGACGCGACAAGGCAGACGACACGGTAAAGAAGCCGAACGTTATCGTCGAGCTCGACAACGGAGGATTGAAGGCAGACCTCACCGCGAGACTTGTCTACATCAACGGACAGAGAGTGGATATGTCGCCAAAGGAGTACGACCTGTTCTTCTATATGCTCGACAATCGAAACATTGCGCTCTCGCGCGAAAAGCTCATAAGCGAGGTCTGGGGATACGATTTCTACGGAGACGCAAGAACCCTCGATACGCATATAAAGCTTTTGCGTAAAAGTCTTGGTGAATATAGCAAATATATCGTAACGCTTCGCGGAGTGGGATATCGCTTTGAGGGCGAAGCGTAATATTCAATACGGGGAATAGCTGATATGAATAATGACAGAATAAATAGCCCCATATACAGAAACCGTCGCCGCGTGTCAGGTATCTCGTGGCGACTTTTCGGTATGCTTACCTTGTTCGTTGTGCTCAGCCTGATAGTTATCTGGACGTTTCAGGTAGCGTTGCTTAACCGTTTTTACGAGAACTCAAAGCTTGACGAGTTCCACCGTACTGACGAAGAGATATTTGCCGTTCTGGATGACTCCGATCTCTTGCAAACGACCGTATATTTGCGCTCGATCGAAACCGACTCGTGCATCAGAGTAATCGAAATAACCGACGGAGTATCGCGCGAGATAGCGGGATCAGATACAAATGCCAACTGCTTTATACACCGCGCGGCTTCGGATGAGGTTCGCCGCCTGTACGAAAATATTGTCGAAAAAGGTGGAAATTATACTCGCCGAGTGTCAAATACCGTCGGCGATTCAACGGTGATCGTAACGATACACGTGTCGGTAAATGAAGGCGCGGACGGAAACAAATACGTTATAATTCAGGAGTCCGCCCTGCTGCCTCTCAGTGCAACGGTAACCACGCTTGAGCATCAGTTCGGCTGGATAATGTGCATACTGATAATGGGTGCACTTGTTATGGCGCTTCTGCTTTCAAGACTTATCTGTCTGCCTATGGAAAGAATGAGCCGATCGGCGAGAAGACTCGCAAAGGGAGAGTACGACGCACACTTTTTCGGCGGAGGATACAGAGAAGCAGAGGAGCTTGCGGAGGCGCTGAACTACGCCGCAAGCGAGCTTGCAAAGAATGATAATCTTCAAAAAGAGCTCGTAGCAAATATATCACACGACCTTCGAACCCCCTTGACGATGATAAAGGGATACGGCGAGGTCATGCGCGACATTCCTGGTGAGAGCACACCCGAAAATATGCAGGTCATAATCGACGAGACCGAAAGACTGACCGAGCTCGTCAACGATATGTTCGATCTCTCCAAAATACGTGCGGGCACGAGAAAGCCCGAGCCCGAGATATTCGATCTGACCGAGGTCATCGGTGCGGTAATGCTCCGCTATGAAAAGTTCACCGAGCAGCAAGAATATTCGATCACCTTCGAAAAGGAAGAAAACATCTCTGTCAAGGCAGACAGAACGATGATATTGCAGGTCGTGTACAACCTTGTAAATAACGCGCTCAATTATACGGGCGAGGATAAAAAGGTTAAGATAAAGCAGACCGTAGAGGGCGACAAGGTGAGAGTGTCTGTGACCGACACGGGTGTGGGAATTGCCCCCGAGGATATCCCGTATATCTGGGACAGATACTATAAGGTCGATAAGGTGCATAAGCGCGCGGTCGTCGGCACGGGACTCGGACTGTCGATAGTCAAGGGCATACTTGAGTCTCACGGAGCACACTACGGAGTCGAAAGCGTCATAGATAAGGGCTCGACCTTCTGGTTTGAGCTCGACGCAATTTACGACGGTAACTTTGAGGAAGAAAACTGACGCAAAAATAACTATTTGGGGGAAATCCGACGCGATTTTCCCCAAAACTATTGATTTTTTTAGCTTTTTGTATTACAATATAAAAAAGAACCGAGCCAAAGCACAAAAACTCAAAGGCTCGTTATCTGACCTGTATTTTTACTCATTAAAGGAGAAGCCTTGAATTACCACGAAAATATCATCCGCGAGCATTTCATCTGCCCGATCTGCCGATGTCGTATGACGGTGACAGAGGACGGAAAAAGCGTAAAATGCAGCGGAGAAAACACAAAAAATAAACGACATAGCTTTGATTTTTCAGCGGACGGATACCTGAGCTTCGGTGCTACGGGCGGCGACTCCAAGGAGGCTGTCGCGGCAAGACGGTCGTTTCTGCGCTCCACGCCCAACTATAAGCTTGCTGCAGAGGCAATATATCACACGGTGAAGCGCTATGTTCCCGATTGTAAGCTTCTCGTTGACGCGGGCTGCGGAGAAGGGTACTACACCTCAATGCTTGCCGATTTGTCAGAGAGCACCGTCGGCTTCGACCTCTCAAAATTTGCCTGCTCCGCAGGAGCAAAGCAAGCGAGACAAGATGGCAAGCAGGGCTTACTTTTCGCCACCGCAAGTGTCTTTGAATTGCCGCTGGCAGACGGTTGTGCCGATGCGCTCACCAATATCTTCGCCCCCTGCGCCGAGGAAGAATATAACAGAGTCTTGAAGGACGGCGGCTATCTTTTCGTGGTAGGCGCGGGCAAGGAGCACCTGATGGGTTTGAAGCGCGCGATGTATGAGGACGTCTACGAAAACGGTCCTCGCGCCGACCTGCCCAAAAATATGGAGCATATTGATTGCGTGATCTCACATTATTCAATGAATATATCCGGAAAAGAGAATATCGCCGCACTCTTTTCAATGACTCCTTACTATTGGCGCACAAGTGAGGCAGATAAGCAAAAGCTTGCAAGAGTTGAGTCACTTGAAACCGAAATAGAATTTGAAATAAACGTGTATAAGAAATAACCCAAAATAGTTGAAAGGTAATTAAAAAATGAAATTTTCACTTTGTATTCCAATGTATAACGAAAGCTCAATAATCAAGGAGACCGCACAGACCTTGTCCGACTATATGTCTGCAAACTTCGAGGACTATGAGATCATTTTCTCGAACGACGGCTCCAAGGACGGATGCGATAAAGCCGTAGAAGAAATGAATCTCCCCCATGTCCGCGTGGTAGGATATGAGCAGAACAGAGGCAAGGGCTACGCCGTAAGAACGGCAATGCTCGCCGCAGATGGCGATATAATTATGTTCACCGATGCCGACCTCGCATACGGCACCGATGTCATCAAGCGCGTTTACGAGACCTTCCTCGCTAACCCCGACGCGCACATGGTGATCGGCTCGCGTAATCTCTCCAAGGACGGCTACGAGGGCTATACCGCCATTCGTAAGCTCGCATCCAAGGTATATATCAAGGTGCTTTCTATCGTCGGCGGCTTCAAGCTTTCCGACTCGCAGTGCGGCTGTAAGGCATTCACGGGTAAAGCGGCGAAGGAGATCTTCTCTCGTTGCGAGGTAGACCGCTTCGCGTTCGACTTCGAGTGTATCCTCTGGGCAGTAAAATTCGGCATGAAGATCGTTGAAATGCCCGTAAAGATCATCAACCACAGAGAGAGCAAGGTCAACGTATTGCGTGACTCCTTCAAAATGGTTCGCGACATCATTAAAATGAAAAGAAGGATCAAAAAGACGAAAATATAATGAACTACGATTATTTACTTTTCGACCTTGACGGCACGCTGACCGATCCCGGAGAGGGAATAACCAATTCGGTCGCATACGCTTTGCGGAAGCAGGAAATTGAGGTCGAGGACAAAAAAGAGCTTTATTGCTTCATAGGTCCACCTCTTTCGGAAAGCTTTTCAAGATTCTACGGCTTTTCAATGGAGGAAAGCCTCAAATGCGTCGAATATTACCGCGAGTATTACAGAGATAAGGGTATTTTTGAAAATCTGCTTTATGAGGGCATCCCCGAGCTGCTTGCAGAATTGAAGGCGCAGGGAAAAACAATACTTCTCGCCACCTCAAAGCCCGAGCTTTTCGCAAAGCAGATACTTGAATATTTTGATCTGACAAAGTATTTCGATCATATCTGCGGCGCATCTATGGACGAATCGAGAAACAAAAAAGCCGCCGTCATAGAATACGCGCTTGAAACGGCGAAGCTCGAGGATCTCTCCCGAGCAGTTATGATCGGCGACAGAGAACAGGATATAACGGGTGCAAAGCTCAACGGACTTGACTCGATAGGAGTGCTTTTCGGTTACGGAGACCGCCCCGAGCTCGAAGCGGCAGGCGCAACCTATATCGCCGAGAGCGTTGATGACATCAAAAATTTCATATAACAAAAAAGGACTGCACCGCAGCCCTTTTTTGTTGTTCCACTGCGCTGACCCTCCTCAATTCGCGAAAAAACAGACCCGTTTCCTATTCGCTCACAAAAAAATAATTTATTTTGCTAAAACCTATTGACAAGTCAATACAAAGGTGCTATAATGACATTACTTTAATAATTTAGCACGCTAAAGCGCTAAAGCGCAAGTGTGAAAACGGAGGCCAAATCATGAAAAAAATTATCTCTCTCATTCTCACAGCAGTTATTCTTTGTACACTTTTCATTTCCTGCGACAGCGCAAAGAGCGACGTTCAAGCCGTCAAGGATGCAGGCAAGATCGTAGTTGGTGTTACGGTATATCCTCCTATGGATTATCTCGACGAAAACGGCGAATGGACGGGATTCGACGCAGAGCTTGCACAGCAGTTTGCAGAAACCCTCGGCGTAAATTGCCAGATCGTTATAATAAAATGGGGTAACAAGGTAGCAGAGCTCAACTCCAATCAGATAGACCTCATTTGGAACGGCATGACCGCATCCGACGAGCTTGGTGAAAAGATAGATTTCTCCGTATCCTACGCAAAGAACGCGCAGGTAGCGGTAGTCAAGAAGGGAAGCACCCTGACCGCAGACGGCGTCAAGGATGCCACAATAGCAGTTGAAAACGGCTCTGCAGGAGCTACCGTGGCAGAGGAGACCGTCAAGGGCACAGATATAAATAAAGTCGGCGCAATGGTCGATGCACTCAACGAAGTCCTCGCGGGCACCAGCGACGTTGCAATTATTGACATAACCATGGCGCAGAGCGTTGTGGGTAAGGGCATGTATGAAGACCTTGAGATCTTGGATGGCGCAAGCTATGGTGACGAGATCTTCGCAGTAGGTCTTCGCAAGGGAAGCGACCTTAAAGCAGAGCTCGATGCATTCTTGAAGGCAAAGTATGCAGACGGAACTCTGACGGCTCTTGCTGAAAAATATAACGTCGGTCTGAATACTGATGCACTCAAATAATTAAATAAAGGATACAAATAAGGCATTTATGGAACTTTTCGTTGAGGTTTTCTCTAAACTGGGTAACGGCTTTATAATAGCGTTGCTCCTGTTTGCCCTCACCTTGATCCTCGCTATTCCTCTGGGGCTTGTGATGTGCTTCTGCACTATGTCAAAATTCAAGCCGTTGAGCATTCTTTCAAAGGTGGTAGTGTGGGTGCTTCGCGGAACGCCGCTTATGCTTCAGGTCTTTGCGATATTTTATCTTCCGGGATTGCTCAAGCTTTTCGTCTGGCCGCAGATGAATACGGGCTGGGCGTGGTTCGACAGCACCTTCTCTACAAGATTTATAGCCGCCCTCGCGGCATTTGCCATAAACTACGCGGCGTATTTTTCCGAAATATACCGAGGCGGCATCGAATCGATACCTAAAGGGCAGTACGAGGCAGGACAGGTGTTGGGACTTACAAAAAAGCAGGTTTTTTTCAAAATAGTTCTGCTTCAGGTTGTCAAGCGCATCATTCCGCCAATGTCCAACGAGATAATAACTCTTATCAAGGACACGGCGCTTGCCAATACTATCGCAGTATACGAGCTTATATTCGAGGCAAAGGAATTTATGACGGTAGACGGACTGATCTGGCCTCTCTTTGTTGCGGGCGGATTTTATCTTATCTTTGTCGGGCTCTTGACTCTCCTTTTCGGTAGATTAGAGAAAAAACTCGATTATTTTAAGGCATGAGGTTACTAAAATGAAGATTCTTGAGATCAAAAACCTCCGCAAGCGGTTCGGTGACACCGAGGTGTTGAAGGGCGTTGACTTGAGCTTGCAAAAAGGAGAAGTGCTTTCTATTATTGGTTCATCGGGTGGCGGCAAGACCACACTTCTTCGTTGTATGAATTTTCTTGAGCGTGCAAATTGCGGTGAGATCATCGTAAACGGCAAGACGGTCTATAGCGCAAAGGAGGGCGAAAAGCCCGAAGTCAGTCCCGAGGCACAGCTTTCATTCGGACTCGTTTTTCAACAGTTTAATCTTTTTCCCCAGTACAGCGTTATTGAAAATCTTATGTTAGCCCCGAAGCTTCGCGCAAAAGGGAAGGTCGGGGGCGAGACCGTGGACGAGATCCGAGCGCGAGCCGAAGGCTTGCTTTCAAGAGTAGGACTTGAGGAAAAGGCGAACGACTATCCCTGTCAGCTCTCGGGCGGGCAGCAGCAGAGAGTTGCTATAGCGCGTGCGCTTATGCTTGCTCCCGAAATACTCTGCTTCGACGAGCCCACCAGCTCTCTTGATCCCGAGCTTACGGGAGAGGTCTTGCGCGTCATACGTTCATTGAAGGATAATGGGCACACGATGATAATCGTAACTCATGAAATGGAATTTGCGCGATATGTCTCCGATCACGTTGTATTTATGGCGGACGGTGTCATCGAGGAGGAAGGAACTCCCGACGAGGTATTCGGAAATCCCAAGAGTGAAAAAATGAAGGCATTTTTGTCCGTGGGTATGGAGAAATAAAAAAGCCGCGACAAAAAATTGGCGTGATACTCTTATCGGAGTATCACGCCAATATCCTTGCTGTTTTGTTGTTT
>CAZQLJ010000028.1:0-13097 GCA_964594085.1 uncultured Clostridium sp. | reverse complement strand
CCATGTCAGATGGGGAACCAAGCAGCATTAAGCGGTTAACCCGATGTGCCGCGAGGGTGCCTGCCTTGAGCAGTGGGTATGAAGATCGCGTGGAGATAAAGTTCGACTTTGCGGTGTATGGTCTCGTTTTGCAACAGACGGTTGCTTTATTATCACAACAAAAAATCGATCATAAAGGAGGTAAATATGCATCAGGCACTGTATAGAAAATGGCGTCCCCGTAGCTTTGACGAGGTTCAGGGGCAGGAGCATATAACCTCCATACTGAAATATGAGGTCGCCAACAATAAATTCTCGCATGCCTATCTTTTCTGCGGCTCGCGCGGAACGGGAAAAACATCCTGCGCGAAAATACTTGCCAAAGCGGTCAACTGCCTTGATTCAAAAGACGGTAATCCCTGCGGCAAGTGCGAGGCCTGTCTGGCTATCGACTCGGGCGCGGCGACCGACGTGCTTGAAATGGACGCCGCATCGAACAACGGCGTCGACAATATCCGTGACATTCGCGACGAGGTCGTTTATTCGCCCTCAAATCTCAAATACAGAGTTTATATCATCGACGAGGTACATATGCTTTCGACAAGCGCGTTCAACGCTTTGTTGAAAACACTTGAAGAGCCCCCGGAGCACGTCGTTTTCATTCTTGCAACCACCGAGCTCCATAAATTGCCTGCAACCATCATCTCGCGTTGCCAGCGCTTCGATTTCCGCCGTATCACCACCGAGGTGCTTAAAAATCACCTTTTACACATAGCAAAGGACGAGGGCATTGAGCTTGAGGACTCCGCCGCCGTGCTGCTTGCAAAGCAGGCGCAGGGAGGAATGCGAGACGCGATCAGCCTGCTCGATCTTTGCGCTGGAAGCCGCGAGAGGATCGACGAGGAGCTTGTAAACCTCACTGTAGGTAAGATCGGCAGAGAAAATATGCTTGCTGTCGTAAAAGCAATCGCGCAAAAGGACTATGAGACCATATTCGCAGCTGTCGAAGAAACAGTCAGCTCGTCGAGAGATATAGCGGTGTTCTGGCAGGATCTTATCTCGGTCTACCGCGACCTGCTCGTTGTTAAAACCTCAAGCAATGCCACGCGCTATCTTGACCTGACGGATAGTGAAACGCAAGCGCTCACAAGCCTTGCGACCCTCTTTACTACCGAGAGACTGTCGTATCATTGCGGTATGCTTCAGGATGCCTTGCTTGCGATGCAAAAGGCGAACGCAGTACGCAGAATTACCGCAGAGCTCACGCTCGTGAGAATGTGTGACGAAAGACTGTCAAGCTCTCCCGAAGCAATGCTCGCAAGAATATCAAATATTGAATCGAATATAGCGACGGGCAATTTTACCGCACAGACAACGGCACCCCAAGCTCAAATAGAAGTCGAGCAAACATCGAAAAAGCCTCGCAGAGCACAAGCCCCTGCGCCCTCGGACGACGATGACGATATGTTCCGCGGCGACGCACCGGGAATGACGGTATCTGCACCTAAAAAAGAGGCTGTCCCCGCACCCGCGGTGAGAAAAAGCACACCCCGTCAAGTACCCGAAGCCACGGGCAGTGTACGAACCCTGAAGCCGTTCAGAAATCGCGCCGAGGTGCTCGAAAAAATGGAATCGGCAAGCGCTATGCAAGCGTCGTTTTTCAAGCGCGCAAAGTGGTATACCGACGAGGGCGGCAAAATAGTTCTGAAATTTGAAAACCAATTCGACCTTAGCAATATGACCTTTTTCGACGGAGAGGCATTTTTCCTGAAGATTGCCTCATCAGTCCTCGGCAGAACCTTGACAAAGGCAGACCTTGTCTGCGAATGCGAGACCGAGAAGAAGACCGACAGCGTCATAGATAAGATTCTCGAAGCGGCAGAAGAATAAATAAAAACGAATTAAAGGAGACATAAAAATGAGAGCAAATATACCGAAGGGAATGGGCGGCGGCGCCCAGAATATGCAGGCAATGCTTCGTCAGGCGCAGAAGATGCAGGAGGATATGGCAGCGCTTCAGGAGGACCTTGATGCACGCGAATACGAGATCAAAGCAGGTGGCGGCGTAGTTGCCGTAAAGATCAACGGCAAAAAGGAGATCCTTTCGATCGACATTCAGCCCGAGATCGTTGATCCCGACGACGTAGAGACCCTTTCCGACATTCTCACGGCGGCAGTCAACGAGGCGATCAAGAGAGTAGAGACCACCAACGCGCAGGAAATGGACAAGATCACCAAGGGTATGAATATGCCCGGAATGTTCTGATATGGCAGAATATATCGAGTCGCTCCAGAAGCTTGCGGAGCAATTCGGCAGACTTGACGGCGTGGGCAGAAAGAACGCTATGAAAATGGCGTTTTCAGTGCTCGATATGACCGAGGAGGAGGCGAGCGAATTTGCCGCGGCAATACTTGATGCGAAAGCGAAGATACACCTCTGCCCGATCTGTCAGAACATAACCGACAAGGAGATCTGCCCGATCTGCGCCGACCTTCAAAGAGACAGAAAAACGGTCTGCGTGGTGTCCGACCCCAAGGTCGTTATATCTATGGAAAAGGTAAGGGAATATAAGGGACTTTATCACGTCCTCCACGGAGTTATCTCGCCCACCAACGGCATCACTCCCGAAAAGCTGAAGATACGCGAGCTGCTCGCGAGACTCAACGAGGGAGAGATCGAGGAGGTCATAGTTGCGACCAACCCGACAGTCGAAGGAGAGGTCACGGCAATGTACCTTGCCCGATTGCTCAAGCCGATAGGAATAAAGGTCACAAGGCTCGCATACGGCGTGCCTATGGGAAGTGACCTTGAATACGCGGACGAAATAACCCTGTTCCGCGCCCTCGAGGGAAGACGCGATTTTTAAAAGCTTAAACGGGCGAACTCTGTTCGCCCATAAGTTGTTTTTACCGAATGATCACCATAAGGAAGTTACAAATGAAGTACATAAACCAAAATTATGACGAAGAACGCGCCCTGTACGGCGTCGAAGATGCAGAAATTATAAATTGCACCTTCGCAGGCGAGGCAGACGGAGAAAGCGCTATAAAGGAGTGCAGAAATATCAAGGTGGATAGCTGCCTTTTTGAACTGCGTTACCCCTTTTGGCACGTCAGCGGCGCAGAAATATCCAACATCACTATGACCGAGACCTGCCGCGCGGCACTTTGGTACGATGATCACGTAAATATCGAAAAAAGCACGCTCCAAGGCATAAAAGCGCTCCGTGAGTGCAAAAATGTCACGCTTTCCGAGTCCGACGTCGATAGCGCGGAGTTCGGCTGGAGATGCTCGGATATTACCGTCAAAAACACCACCGTTAACTCCCAATATCCCTTTTTCGAGTGCAGAAATATGCAGCTTTCCGAGTTCACCCTCTCGGGTAAGTATTCCTTCCAGTATGTCGAAAACGTCGAGATTAGAAACTCGAATCTCAAGACCAAGGACGCCTTCTGGCACGCCAAAGACGTCACCGTATACGACACCGTGCTTGAGGGCGAATATCTCGGCTGGTATTCCGAAAATTTGCGTCTCGTCCGCTGTCATATCAAGGGCACCCAGCCCCTCTGCTATTGCAAAAATCTTATCTTGGAGGACTGCACGACCGAGGATTGCGACCTCTCGTTTGAAAACAGTGAGGTAAAAGCTACGATTAATGGCGATATCGTCAGCGTGAAGAATCCCGTCAGCGGCTTTGTCAGAGCAGATAGCATCGGCGAGGTCATCTGGGACGAAAAGCATAAAATAGCCTCCACCTGCACAATAGAGTGCGCAGTCAAAATATAAAAAACATCTCCCGTCCAATGTTGGACGGGAGATGTTTTTTGGTGAGTATTATCTGTTCTTCTTCAATACTCTCTTTACGAAATTTTCAAGAGATTTATTAGCGGCGCCCGCCTTACCGTCGTAGTATCCGGCAAGCTCGTATCCGCTGGTCTCGCTGGTAACGTACGGAAGCATGTAGAGTATGTCACCTGCGGCATTTTCAAAGGTCTGACCGAAATCGGTGCAAACGCTGTCCCAAACTATCTCGAGCATACGTCTGTCGTCGGGGTTGTCAGCAACCTGCTTACCGAGCAGCTTCTGATAGAATGCAACCTTTACGTCGGAACTGTAATACGCGAGCATTTCAAGAGTCTCTCCAACCATCTCCTCGTTTTCAAGATAAGCGGGAATAGCAAGATATCCACCCCACTGAAGAGAGTGGTATTCGGTCTGATTCGTGTCATACAGAGGATAGGGAACTATACCGAAATCAATATCGTAATGGAGATATTCGGTAAGCTGATTGGTAGACGACAGAGTCATAAGGGCTCGATTACTCGTGAACGGTACTGTTATCTCAAATGACCAATAATCAACGCAAGCGTACTCGGAAGAGGCAAGATCCTTGAGCTTTCCGACAAGGTCGATGGTTTTATCCTTGTTCTCTTCATTATAGAATGAGACCACGTAGTTTCCTTCATCGTTCATTTCAACGAGATTAATACCGCATCCTTCAAGGAAGCCGCACCACGGAACCCACTGAAGTCCCGTAAAGCCGTATTGGTTCTTTTCAACGCTGCCGTTGTCTATGTATGCAACCTTGGCGAGATCGATCATTGTACCGATCGTCCATTCATAGTCGTCGACCATTTGATAAAGGCTCTTGTCAAGCGCGTCGTCGTATTTTTCAAAAATGGTCTTGTTAAACGAGATTACGTGAGTATCGAGAATGTTGAAGTCGCTGAATCCAAGAAAGTACATATCATCGATCGCAAGCGAATCCATAAATTCTTGATTCCAATAATCAGCGTCAAGATCTATTCCGGGCATTTCGTTAAATTGATGGAGAAAACCGTCGGAAACAAGACCTGCGACGTTAATGCTGACGTGGGTCATCATAAGATCTATCGCGCCCGACTTGGTCTTGACCGAGGTCTTAAATGCCTCAGAATATTCCTCATCGGTGTTGTACCAAGCGTACAGCTCGACTCCCAGATGATTGCGTATATCTTCCTGGCGTGCGAACAAAGCCGCCGACAAAACGTCGTTTCCGCTTTCCTCTACCCAATAATTGCTGATAGGATTGCAGGAGCCCTCAAGGTAAAGATAAAATACGTCGTCGTAATTTTTCTTCTCGATATCGGGAGCCGCCTCGGTGATCTGTTCCGAAGTTTCTTCCGAGGTCTCATTTCCGCTTTTTCCTGAAGTCGTTGTTTCTTCAGACGAGCCTGAAGTATCGCACGCTACAAATACAGAAAAAACAGAAAGAGTCGCCAATATAAGTGCCAACACTTTAAGCTTAAGTTTCATAAATATATCCCTCCGCTTGTATTTTTGTGTTTTGGTCTCTTTAAAATATTATAATACCAATTTGACAAGATGTCAAGAGCAAATCTATATGATTATTTAAAATCAAATACGACCTTTTCACCCTCAAGCTTGAGCCTTGCATTGAATAGCTTGCCGTTTTTGGAGGTAAAACCTTGTATTTCCGAGGTCTTTCCCTCGGCAAGCAGTTTACGTGCGTTGCTGATCGAGATAGGGCGTTTGCAAATAAAACTACCGAATCGGAATTTGCAACCCTCCTTGTATCCCATACAGCCGTAGCCGTATCTTCCGCGGACAACGTCCTTTTGACAAACGGGACACTTTCCGACGAGATCACCGTAGAATCCCGTATCGGTGTCAAGCTCAATGGGTGCTTCGCGTCGTTCAAAGACCACAGAGATCTCGTCGCATGCCTGCTTGACGCTCTCACTTACCGTCATTGTGCCGCGATAGACCTTCTTGAGCGCCTGACCAAGTACGCTTGTTTTGTATTTGTCCATCGAAATGTTCATCTGTGAGAGCTGTTCGATCAGATATTCGCCACCGGGGAGGATGGTGTAAACGTCCTTTTTCAGCTCGATGTATCCCGACTTGCGCGCGTTGTCGATGATGCCCGTGCGCGTCGCCTCGGTGCCAAGCTCAAGACCCTCAAATATCGCCCTGTAATCCTCCTCGTCGTTTTCAAGCTCGAAGGGAAGATCCTCTCCCGACTCTGCGGCAAGCTTTTCCTTTTCGGCAATCGCCGCCTTGTCCTCGCGAAAAGGATTTTTCAGATAGTTGTTGAGCGTTTCTATGGTGTAATGACGGGGCGGAGAGGTCTGCTTTTCGACGGGATGGAAGTCAATGTTGACCTCGTCACCCTTTTCAAGCGGAGGCAGGATCTTGTCCTTTCTCTCGCTGTCGTCGAATCGCAAAAATCCGCGTTGGATTATCATCATTCCCTTGAGCGTAAACTGCTCGTACCCGCCAACGTCAATGACGATCTCGGTCTTTTGAGCAAGACATTCCTCCTCGCAGAATACCGAAACGAAACGGCGGAAGACCGTCTGATAGACCTGCATCTCCTTTTCGGAAAGATGCTCTTTTTTGGGTATTTTATACGTCGGTGTCAGCGCCGAGTGGCTTTCGATCTTAGAGTCGTCAAAGATCGTCTTTTTGTCCTTGAAAACAACGGGATAGCCCAAGTGCTTGATATTTGAAATGATCTTTTTGATCTTATCCTTTTCATTGGTGGCAAGATATTCCGAGTTTGTACGAGGGTATGTAAGATATCCCTCCTCGTAAAGCTTCTGAACTATCGCAAGACTCTCAGCCATCGACATCTTGTACTTTTTGCCGAGAAGATTCTGAAGCTTGGAGAGTGAAAAGAGCTTCCCGGGGTTGACCGTCTCTTTTTTAGTCTTTTTGGAGATTACGATTGCCTTGCTCGCGTTATATTTGGCGCAGAGCGCCTCAGCCTCGGCGCGCTTGTCCTTGTCGAATTTCTCCTTACTGACAAGCTCGATCTCCTCTCCCTTCGTCGCCTCCTTGGAGACTGCGGCAAGATAGATGTCGGGAACGAAATTGCGTATTGCCATATCTCTGTCGTATATCGCGCGAACTATCGGCACGATAACTCGACCGACGCGCAAAAGCGTACCGCATTTAAGTGTTGCAAATCGGGTAAGATTAACACCGTAAAGCCAATCAATATAAGTCCTTGCAAAGCCCTCGTCGGCAAGATTTTGATATTCGTCCTCGCTTTTCATCTCGATAAGCGCTTTTCCAACGGTCTCGGGGGTCTGATCGGGTAGCCAGAGTCGCATAAATTTCTTGTTAGGATCGGCAAGAACACCCGTATTCATCACACAAAGACGAATGATTATCTCACCCTCGCGGTCGGAGTCTCCCGCATTGACTATACGGTCAACGTCAGGTCGCAAGCAAAGATATTTTATGGTTTCAAACTGTCGCTCGACCCCGGGATCGACTTTTTTGTCAGCCCCTGCGCGCAGCTTGTATCTAAATTCCGAAGGAAAGCAGGGAAGATTGTCAAGAGTCCACTTCGCACTTGCATCTCCACCCGTGTAATCCTCAATATCGCATAAAGAAAAAAGGTGACCGAACGCCCACGTAACAATGTAGTCGCCACCCTCAAAATATCCGTTTTTCTTTGATAAAGCCGCGCCTCCGTTTTGGGCGATTCCCGCAACGATATTTCGCGCCAGACTCGGCTTTTCCGCAATTATTACTGTCATTTTCCCACCAAATTTTCTCGTCCGAGAACTTTTTGTTTCTGTATACGAGCCAACGTAATAATTCTATCATAACAGACAGGATTTGTCAACCGACAAGGGAAAAAACTTCAAAACTTCAAAAAAGAGGATGGATTCTTTATCACAAATCGAATGAAATTCACCTTTAAAAATCCGCAAAAAACAGTTCAAATTTGTACAATGTCAATAAAATCTGTGTAAATTCACTGATTGTCGGAAATAATCTTTGTTGAATTTGTCCTATCGAGATGTTGAATTTTTGCTTGGAAAGCATTGACAAGATAAGAATTTTATTGTATAATTAGTTTGTATGTGCTGACGTTATAGTGTAAATAATGTACAAAAATATGCGAGGCAAACGATGTAGTGCATCGCAAAAAGAAATGGAGATTTTATGAGAGATTACGTAATTTTTACAGACTCGTCCTGCGACCTTCCCGCATCCTTGGTAAAGGAATGGGGAATAGAAGTGCTCTCGCTCGAGGTAAGCATCGAGGGTATCGGAACCTTCCTTAACCACGAGATTGAGCCCGCAAAATTTTACGGATACCTTCGCGACAAGCGCCCCGTAAAGACTGCTGCGGCAAATATGGAAAGATTTGCAACCGCATTTGAGAAAATAGTATCCGAGGGCAAGGATATTCTTTACATCGGATTTTCCACGGGACTTTCCGCAACCTACGTTGCAGGTAAGAATGCAGCCGAGGAGGTAATGGAAAAGCATCCCGAATGTAAGATCCTCACGGTCGATTCGCTTTGTGCGGCACTCGGTCAGGGTCTGCTTGTAAAATATGCAGTAGATAAGAAAAATACGGGAGCAACTCTCGAGGAGCTCGCGGCATACGTTGAGGGACTTAAGCTCAACCTTGCACACTGGTTCACGGTCGAGGATCTGTTCTTCCTTAAGCGCGGCGGACGTGTATCTGCGGCAACCGCAGTTATGGGAACGGTTCTTCAGATCAAACCCGTAATGCACGTTGATAACGAGGGAAGACTTATCAATATGGCAAAGGCAAGAGGCAGAGATGCATCTATCAAGGCGCTCGTTGAAAGAATGAAGCAGACCGTGATAGACCCCGAGAAGCAGACGATATATATCTGCCACGGCGACTGCTATGACGACGCAAAGAAGCTTGCCGATATGGTTACCGCCGAGTTCGGCATCACCGATATACTTATCGACTACGTAGGCCCCGTTATCGGCGCTCATTCGGGCCCCGGTACTCTTGCGCTGTTCTTCATCGGAAGAGAAAGATAATACGGCATTCTAACGAAGTCAAAAAATTTGAGATACTGCTTTTGGCGGAATGGAGATCAGCGTGAAAGGTACTTCTCACTTATAGGTAGTTTAACCGTTTCACGCACGAATTTTGCGATGCAAAATTCACCGATTACTATTTGTGCCGCCGCAAGCGGCGGAATGGAGTTTTAAATGGGTATAACAGGACAATTATATCGCAGTATGGTGCTTTCGGGCGCCGCAATGCTCAGCGATAAAAAAGAAGAAATAAACAATCTGAACGTATTTCCCGTTCCCGACGGAGATACGGGTATAAATATGAGCCTTACCATGAGCACGGTAGGTCAGGCATCTGCCGAGCTTCCCGTAGGCGAGTGTGCCGATAAGGTCGCAGGACTGATGCTTCGTTCTGCAAGAGGAAACAGCGGCGCGATCCTCTCTCTGTTCTTCAGAGGAATAGGAAAGGCGCTCAAGGGAGTATCCGAGGCAGAGCCCAAGGAGCTTGTCGAGGCATTCAAGAGAGGTACTACCGAGGCGTACCGCGCAGTAATGAAGCCCACCGAGGGCACGATCCTCACGGTTATGAGAGTGGCGGGCGAGGGAGCAGAAAAGGCATACCTTGCAAATAAAAAGATCACTGTAAACGAGCTGTTCGGAGTGCTTATCGATAGCGCCGAGGTAGCATTGGCGCAGACCCCCGATATGCTTCCCGTGCTTAAGCAGACGGGAGTTGTCGACGCGGGTGGCGCAGGCTTTGTCTGCGTGCTTAAGGGAATGCGTATGGCACTTGAGGGAGATCCCTATGTAGCCAAGAATGCCCCCACCAACGAAAGCAGCGCACCCACAGAGATCGCAGGCGCGGATTTTGCGGACTTCAATACCGAGGATATCACCTTCGGCTATTGCACCGAATGTATCGTTGATAAAAATGAAAAGTATCTCGGCGAGGACACCTCGGGCGAGCTATACGAGTTTATAAAGAGCATCGGAGACAGTGCCGTGTTCGTAGATGACGAGAGCATCATCAAGCTCCACATACATACGAACGATCCGGGTGCAGTTCTCACAAAGGCTATCGAATTTGGAAGTCTTGCAACGGTAAAGATCGAGAATATGAGAAATCAGCACACCGCGCTTACAAGTGAGGCGGCTGCATCCGAGAGCAATAAGACCGACAAGAAAAAGGTAGTTATCGAGAAGAAATACGGATTTGTCAGCGTTTGTATGGGAGATGGTGTCAGCGAGATGTTCCGCGACGTCGGAGTTGATAATATCATCACGGGCGGACAGACTATGAACCCCAGCACGCAGGATATTATCGACGCAGTAATGAAGACTCCCTCCGAGTACGTCTTCGTTATGCCCAACAATAAGAATATCTGTATGGTAGCAAGACAGGCGTCGGAGATCATCACCGAGCGCAAGGTCATCGTAATTCCTACGGAAACTGTGCCTCAGGGCATGGCGGCTATGATCGCATACAACCCCGATGCAGAGGTAGAGGACGTCGAAAGAGAAATGAACGACGCGGCAAAGATGGTAACGTCTATGTCGGTAACCTTCGCGGTCAGAGATACCGAGATCGACCGCTTCAAGATCAAAAAAGGACAGTTCCTCGGTCTTGTTGAAAACAAGATCGCCTGCGTAAGCAACGAAAGCTTCGATTGTGTAAAGCAGCTTACCAGAGGAATGACGGGCGCTGTATACGTCACCGTATTTTACGGCGAGGACGTAAGCGAGGAGACCGCAAATAAGGTCGCTGAGATGATCTCGAATAAGGTCGGTGAGGACTGTGAGGTCGCAGTGCTTTACGGCGGCCAACCCCTCTACGATTATATAATTTCCGTCGAATAAACGCTTATACGAAAATTCGCAGGGAGCACTGAGAATTACAGCCAACTAAGAATATTTGGAGCATTATGGCGAAATTGCATTTTTTAAAATCGGTAACGGACACGATCAATAATTCTTTCATATTGGAGAGCAATGGGGTATTGCTCGTAGTAGACGGAGGATTTGCCACCGAAGCGCCTTATATGTATGAGTATCTGAGGGGGCTGGGCGGTCACGTAACGGGATGGTTTTTGACACATGCGCATAACGATCATGTAAGCTGTCTGCACAGCGTCCTTTCCGAGCATCCCGATATTACCGTTGATAAAATATATTATAATTTTCCTTCGGACGAGTTCATTCTTCACCACGCTCCAATGCAGGATTCGCTTTCCTCTGAAGAAATTCTCCACCGTTTCCGTGCCGATGCGGCAGAACGCCGTATAGAACTTATTACCTGTCAGCGCAACGACGTATATTTGTTTGATGACCAAAGAGTCATCGTTCGCGTGTTGCGTGTGCCGGATGAGACGATTACCCATAATCCCATAAATAATTCTTCAATCGTTCTTCGCTTTGAGTCAGACGGTAAAAGCATCTTGTTTTTGGGGGATCTCGGAATTGAGGGTGGGGAACAGCTTATGCAAACTGTCGATCCGTCACTTATCAAGGCTGATTACGTGCAAATGTCTCACCACGGTCAAGGTGGCGTATCCGAGGAATGTTACGCTATGATCCAACCATCCTGCTGTATCTGGCCGACTCCCTCTTGGCTATGGGATAATATCGGCCCCAACGGCTATGACACCGGACCATTCGGCACGGTCGTCACACGGGGATGGATCAGCGCATTACGGTGCGTCAAGCGACATTATCTTATGACGGACGGAACACAAATTATTGATTTGAAAGCATAAAGCAGATGTTCAACCTTTAAAAAATATCTGTAATTTATTAATCAAATAGTAATAATTGTGTGTTAGTATGTCCATAGAGGGTGATTCCCTCATTGTTTAGTATGATTTTTTCTCTTGATTTTGTCAGTTGGTTGTTTGTTAAAATCACATTACAAAAACGGAGAATGATCAGATATACAAATGTCAAAAAAGCGTTTCGTCGATTGGCTTTTTTTGACTTTTACAATCGACAATATTATGTATTAACAAAGGAGAATCAATTATGGCAAAAAAGATCTTGTCATTCGGCATCGCAATTGTGATGTTAATTTCTTTAGGCGCGGTATGTGTATCTGCCGCATTACCCGAGCACGTTACGTTCTATCCCGGTGAATATGGCGTTAGCGAAGAAGCATTTTCTACGATAGGCGACGTTGAAATTCAGTGGGATCCCGAGGCAGGCTCCAAGCTCAACCTCACAGACGGAAATATGTCCGATTGGGATGGTTACGATGCGATTGAATTGGATGCGGCTAATATGGTTTCTTGGGTTGGAGACGCTTTTACTGCTCCTGAGGGCTGGTCTATCCAGACTTACTTCGTTGCAGACAGCGAATGGCTCTATATCGGCTTCTCCGTATTTGATAAAAATTTTGCATACGGTAGCAACCCCGAAGCATACAATGGAGATGCCTTCCAGGTATGCATTGACTTCGGCGGTTTGTTGGGAGATAAGCTGAAGAACGATCCCGAATCTCTCATTACTTATAAGAACATTTTCTATTCCTTCTCCTGCATTGAGGACGGCGCTCCTCTTCAGATCATGCGTCAGGAATCCGATGACGATATGTTGCTTTCCGAGGCAAACGGCGACGGTGTTAAGGGTTCTGCATGCGGAACCGTTGGTGGCTGGACCGCGGAGTTTGCACTTTCCTGGCAGCAGCTTTACGATGACTACGCATATAAAGCTTGGCCCGACGACCCCACGATTTACGTTGGTGGCGAGGAGAATCTCCCCTTGAATATAGGCTGCTGCCTGTACTATTTGGACCGTGACGAGACCGCTGGTGAGATCAAGTGGGCTGCAGGTACTACTAACGGTATTACAGATGACAATGGTAAGCCCTGCCTCTCCTTTACCGCGTACGATAACGGCATTAACCTTCATTTGAACTACGTAGAGGGTATGGAATTCGTATGTCCCGGAATCGTTCCGATCGGATTGGAATCGGAAGTTCCCTCCACAGAGGAAACTACTGCTGTTGAGGAGACTACCACCGCTGCTCCCGAAGGAACCACCGCTACTCCCGAAGGAACTACTGATGCTCCCGAAGGAACCACCGCTGCTCCTGAAGGAACCACTGCAGCTCCTGAAGAAAAGGGCGGATGTGGAAGCGTAGTCGGCTTTGGTGCTATTGCAGTCGTTGCAATCATCACCGCTGCCGGTGCGATTTCCTTCAAAAAGAAAGACTAATTTAATATCGGTTAATTCAAAACCGTTACGGTAAAGAAAAGCACTTGCGGCATTGGCGTGATACTCTTAACGGAGTATCACGCCAGTTCTATTCGCCTGCGGCGAT
>CAZQLJ010000027.1:12245-13330 GCA_964594085.1 uncultured Clostridium sp. | reverse complement strand
CAACACTTCCGCTGCTGACGCCTGCGCAATGCTGCAGGAACAGTTCGCAAGCATGGCTACGAGAAAGCGAGTGCCCTCGGGCAACTTCAATATTCTTTCGATTATCTGGTCAACGGTCTGCTGTCTTATCTCCTTGCCGCAAATTGGGCAATGGGGGATGCCGATGCGTGCGTAAAGCAGACGGAGGTAGTCGTATATTTCGGTAACCGTACCCACGGTCGAGCGCGGGTTCTTCGATGTGGTCTTCTGGTCTATCGAGATGGCGGGGGAAAGCCCGTCTATCGAGTCGACGTCGGGCTTGTCCATCTGACCGAGGAACATTCTCGCGTAGCTTGACAGCGACTCAACGAAGCGGCGGTGTCCCTCGGCATAGATGGTATCGAACGCGAGTGACGATTTTCCGCTTCCCGAAAGTCCTGAAAGGACGACGAGTTTGTCACGCGGTATGGTGACGTCTATATTTTTGAGATTGTGGACGCGTGCGCCCTTGATTACTAAGTTTTTTTCCATAATTTTTCTTGGGGATTTCCCCATATCCTTTTTTGCTTTTATAAAGACTGAGTCAAATCGTCAAAGGTCAGGTTGAGATGATTTAAAATATCGGTAGTGACACCGTAAAAATTTTTCTTGATTTCCATATTGGTATATCTCAACACTTTGATTCCGTAGGTTTTCAATCTTTCATCTCTAAGTATATCCGCTGATTTTGCTTCGGGTTCATAGTGCTGCGAACCGTCGATTTCTATGGCAATTTTAGCGTATGGAATGAAGAAATCAACGATATAATTCTCAATACCATATTGTCTTTTTACGGTTACAGGCAGTTTTTTCAGAAAATCGTACCAAAGGTGTTTTTCCTCGGGAGTCATACTTTTGCGGAGATTTTGTGCGTTGGGGGTTAATCTTTTATTATGTGGATACATTTGGTTCTCCTACATTTAGCACATTAAAATGGGGCATCCTCATCCACCGCAAGCGGTCCCCCTTCCCCTGCCTTGGGGAAGGCTTACGCAAAGCGTACCGTGACGGGATTTATGCTCGCGCGTGGTTAACGATAGACACGGTGACGTATTCTACTCATCCAC
>CAZQLJ010000027.1:0-12145 GCA_964594085.1 uncultured Clostridium sp. | reverse complement strand
ACGGTGGTCCCCCTTCCCTCACAAGGGAAGGCTTACGCAAAGCGTACCGTGACGGCATTTATGCTCGCGCGTGGTTAACGATAGACACGGTGACGTATTCTACTCATCCACCACCTACGGTGGTCCCCCTTCCCTCACAAGGGAAGGCTTACGCAAAGCGTACCGTGACGGGATTTTAGCATATTGGAGCTATTAATATTGTAGCACCACTTCAATCGGAATGTGATCGGAATATTGCAACCATTTGTTTGTTTCTAAAATTGAATAATCGATAATTCTATCCGCGTTTGCAAAACAATGATCAATATGATAGGATTTGTCAATATGCTTATACAAATAAAACGTTTTCTGTATTTCTTGACCTTGTTTTTCCCCTGTAATATGATGATAGGCAGAGATTAACCCAATTTTTTCAAGTTGCTCTACAACTGCGCTATGATTCCTTTTGCCGTGGCTCTTATCCCAAATTGCATTGCTGTTAAAATCGCCTATTATCACGGTTTCCGCATCGTATTTGTCAATATTGATCGTTTGATATATGAAATATTCCTCTATATAAGGCGAACAAGCCCATACTCCCAACAGATTGAATTTATCGTTAATCCGCAAGGAAATAAAATTACGCAAGCAATATGATTCCCAATCATTAGGCACCGCCTTAATACTTGGATTAAAAAACACACCCAATCCTTTGTTGTTGCTTTCGCCACACCAGTAATAATTCATATCCAATCCATCGCATATTTCGGGATATTTTTCAGGATTTTCGCACTCTTGAACAATATAAAGGTCGGCTTTTAATTCTTTAAGTAAAGGGTATTTTTCTCTGAATTTTCCCCTACAATTCCAACTGATAATTTTCATAAACATCAATTTTCTCTTAATTTCTTTATCTCATCACGAAGATATGCGGCTTTTTCAAATTCGAGGGTACGGGCGGCATCCTTCATTTCGCGTGTGAGCTTTTCGATAAGCTTTTCGCGCTCGGATGCGGTCAGCTTCTTCGGTTTTTTAGTCTTGCCGGTCTTTCCCTGCTCATCGTCGCGTGCGCCGACGTCGATAATATCGCGGACTCCCTTGATTACGGTCTTGGGAACTATGCCGTTGGCTTTATTGTATTCGTCTTGTATTTTACGGCGGCGGTTGGTCTCGAAGATCGCACGCTCCATTGAGCGAGTAACGGTATCGGCGTACATTATGACCTTACCGTTCGCGTTTCTTGCGGCTCTGCCTATTGTCTGTATCAATGAGCGTTCAGCACGCAAAAATCCTTCCTTATCTGCATCGAGGATCGCAACGAGCGAGACCTCGGGGATGTCGAGGCCTTCACGGAGCAGATTGATGCCGACGAGTACGTCGAAAACGCCGAGTCGCAGGTCACGGATGATCTCCATTCTTTCGATCGTGTCGATATTGAAATGGATATAACGAACCTTTATTCCGTTACCCTCGAGGTAATCGGTGAGGTCCTCTGCCATTTTTTTGGTGAGTGTAGTGACGAGCACTCGCTCGCCCTTCTCGGCTCTGACGCGTATCTCGCCCATCAGGTCGTCGACCTGACCCTCGATCTTGCGCACCTCGACCTCGGGGTCAAGCAGACCCGTGGGGCGAATTATCTGCTCGACGGTCTGCTCGCTATATTCCGCCTCGTAGTCTCCCGGTGTGGCACTGACGAAGACGGTTTGATTGAGTTTATTTTCAAATTCATCGAAGAACAGGGGTCTGTTATCGTATGCGGACGGCAGGCGGAAGCCGTAGTCGATAAGGTTTTTCTTTCGCGCGAGGTCTCCGCCACTCATACCGCGCACCTGCGGCAGAGTTACGTGGGATTCGTCGACGAAAAGCAGAAAATCGTCGGGCATATAATCGAGCAAGGTATAGGGGGTCGAGCCCGCGGGTCTGCCCGACAAAACTCTTGAATAGTTCTCCACTCCCGAACAGAATCCGACCTCGCGAAGCATTTCCATATCGTATTTTACGCGCTCGGTTATTCTTTGAGCCTCGATAAGCTTGCCCTCGGACTCAAAGAACGCGGCGCGCTGTATCATTTCCTCGTATATTTCTTTTATCGCCGCATCGCGCTTTTCGTCGGAGACGGCATAGTGGGTTGCGGGGTATATCGGGTAATACGAGAGGTTACGGATCAGCTCTCCCGTGACGATATTTATCTCGGAAACGCGGTCTATCTCCTCGTCGAAGAACTCGACTCGGATGGCTTTACTGTCCATGCTTGCGGGGATTATCTCGACGGTGTCTCCGCGCACTCGGAAGGAATCGCGGACTAAATTGAGGTCGTTTCTCGTATAGCTTATCGCGATGAGGCGGCGGATAAGCTCCTCGCGCGACATATAAGTGCCCGGGCGCAGAGAGATAACGAGATCCTTATAGTCGTCGGGCTCGCCGAGTGAATATATGCAAGAAACGCTGGCGACGATGATGACGTCTCTGCGCTCGAAAAGCGAGCTTGTTGCCGAGTGGCGCAATCGGTCGATCTCGTCGTTTACAAGCGCGTCCTTTTCGATATACATATCCTTGCCCGGAATGTATGCCTCGGGCTGATAATAGTCGTAGTAGGAGACGAAGTATTCGACGGCGTTTTCGGGGAAAAACTCGCGGAACTCGGTACAGAGCTGCGCGGCGAGGGTCTTGTTATGCGCGAGGACGAGGGTCGGCTTATTGATCTGCTCTATGACGTTTGCCATAGTGAAGGTCTTACCCGAGCCCGTGACTCCGAGCAAAGTCTGCATTTTTTTGCCCTCCTTGAGTCCTCTGACGAGCTCCTCTATCGCTTGGGGCTGGTCACCCGTGGGCTTATATTCACTTTTCAGCTTGAATCTATCCATAGGTAACTCCTTCCCGAATTTCCAAAAATGAAACTTCCGTTCTATTGCGATCTATATTATTATATCACATTTTATTGCATAAGTAAATAGATTTTTATATTTTTTTGAGATTTCGGGGCAAAAAATACCCGACGGGGACAAAACAGAATGTTTACACAAAAAATCAACATAACGAAAATCCCACAAACCAAAACAAGCGGTTTGTGGGAACTTTATTTTTCAGGCAGAAGAAACGGCTATACTTAGCCTTCTCTTGTGAGAGAAGGTGGCGGCGAAGCCGACGGATGAGTAGAATACTTCACCGTGTCTATCGTTAATCACTCTTGAGTAGCAATATTGGGTTACGAGGTGTTCTATAACGGTTTCAAATCAGAAAAATTCACTCCAAGATTTTTCAATATATCTTCCGCAACAGCACTAAAATTTTTTCGTATATCGTTATTTGAGTATCTTAACACAGTATTCCCCAAACGGACAGTTCGGCATCTCTTTCCTTATCGGATTCTTTGTGCTCGGGTAACAGATGTTGTCTTCCATCTACCTCAATAACAATTTTCCTTTCGGCTATGTAAAAATCAACTATGTAATTGCCTATATTGTGTTGACGCCTTACATTGAATGGAAGTCTTTTAAGAAAGTCATACCATAAATGCTTTTCTTCGCGGGTCATGTTTCTTCGGAGTGCGCGCGCGTTTGATACGAGATTTTTATTGTAGGGTATCATTTTTTCTCCTTGTTTGAAGTCTCGTTGTTTTGGACTCCTCATCCACCGCAAGCGGTCCCCCTTCTCCCACAGGAGAAGGCTATTATAATTCAGCACACGACGGGCTGCCAAGCGAAAGGCAGAAGGTCGCGTGCCCTTACCTTGATAAGATTTCCGTTTTCGTCGTTGACGATAACCTTGATATCGGGGCAATATTCATAAAGCATTTGTCTGCAATTTCCGCAAGGTGAAATAACGCAGTTCTGGTGTTTATCGTGGACGGCTACGATCGTATCGAATTCCCTTTCGCCTGCGGAGATAGCGATACCCATAGTCACGTATTCGGCGCAGGAGCCGTGTATTCCGTCACAATTTACGCCCTTATATATATTGCCGTTTTTGCACAAGATAGCGCAACCGACGGTATGGTTATATACGCCGTCGTCAAAGTTTTTGCTTAACACTTCAAGGGCGAGCTCTATGAGCTTTTTGTCGGTGTCGGTTAATTTATATCTTTCCATTTTTGTTCCTCGCAGATAAAGGCTTACTTTTTTGTATTATAACACAAAATCCGCAGAAAAGCAAGTCTTCTGCGGATTTTAGCGATATTGGTTTTAATTATTCTGCTGTAGTTTCTTCTGCGGTGGTTTCTACGGGTGCTGCAGCTTCAACAGCTTTGACTGCCTTGATATAGGAAACAAGGGAGAGGATGAAGAAGAGCACGGAAAGTCCGATAACTACCCAGCCTGCGATAAGTATGAGAAGGCTTACTACGGAATCTGCTGCTGCGAGAAGTCCGGGGAGGAATACGAGCAACAAAACGCCGATGAGCATCTTGATCCATTCCTTCTTGATCTGATCCTTCCAGCCAGCCGCGCCCGCGAGAATGATACGGACGATCGGGAATGCGATAAGGTATACCGATACGATAACGGTGATTACGGTTCCCTGCATAAAGATCATCATACATCCAAGAACGATTCCGAGTATCGAGAAGATAAGGTCGATGATGCCCGCTGCCTTGGTAATGTTTACGATACCGTTTACAAGCGAGGGAACGTTACTGATGATGGTGATGATTCCGACTACGATAAGTCCCCACTTGATAAGGAAGGAAACATCGAGAATGCTGGAAAGCACTACGAGAAGTGTTCCGAGGATCACACCGATAATGAGCGAAATGATAATATTCGCCAACACATTTTTCTTGTTAGACATAATTTGCCTCCGTTTGTTTAAATTTTACATTTTATGTTACAACAGTTTTATTAAGCCAATGTTAACTCAATGGCGATTTTTTATTAATTCGAGCACTTTTTCGTGAACTATGCCTCCGAGAGCCTCAAAGTTCTTTTCAGATATCATCTCACGAACCGAAGTGGAGCTGACCGAGCAAAGCTTTTCATCGGCGGGGAGAAACAAGGTCTCGGCACGATCGTTATGCTCTTTATTCCATTTGGCGTGGATCATTTCGTATTCAAGATCCTTTTCGTTGCGTATTCCCTTTACGATGGCGGTTGCCTTTAGCTCGTCGAAGAGGTCTATGAGCAGTATTCCCTCTCCGTAGATCGCCTCGACGTTTTCTATATGCGACGTGGCGTGTCCGACCATTATCAATCTCTCCTCGGCGGTGAACGTGTAGGTTTTAGAGGAAAGGGCCGCGGAATACTTTGAGGAGTCGTTATTCATTACGGCAACGTAGACCTTATCAAACATTTTTGAGGCGCGCTCGATCACGTTGAGATGACCGAGGGTTATCGGGTCAAAGCTGCCCGGGATAAGAGCTATCTTCATCGTTTTTTTCTCCTGAATTTTCGTTTTCCGTGCTCAAAGTGACGGCTTCAATATAGTTATATGCGCCACACCGTATTTTGCGCGCTTTATTATCTCAAATTTTGCCGCGAGGTCGGGTGCGTTTTCAAAAATATCCTCTTCCGCGCTCTCAGAGACCACTATTGAAGTGGGCTTGAGCAAATCCGCATTCAAAAGTGCTTCGAGCGTTGGTGGAACGGCGCGGAGGCTATACGGTGGGTCGATAAACACGATATCAAACCTTCTTCTGCCTTTAACCGTGCGTATATAGTCCGAAACGTCGGCGGTAAAGAGTCGACATTGCGCATCGAGATGTGTTTTTTCGATGTTTTTTGCAATAACTGCGGCGGCATCCTTTGATCTATCGACGAAGGTTGCGCTTGCCGCGCCGCGTGACACGGCTTCAAGTCCCATCTGACCCGAGCCAGCAAAAAGGTCGAGCACCTCTCTGCCCTCGAGATCAAACTGGAGCATTGAAAAAACTGCTTCTTTGGCGCGCTCCGAGGTTGGTCGGGTATTTTCGCCCTCGAGCGTTACGAGCTTTATTCCTCGGGCTTTGCCCGTTATTATTCGCATCATAATTAGTCCTTGTTAAAGTATTCTTTTATTCTTGCGGCATCCTTGATGCCAATACCCTTGACGGCGGCTATTTCGCTCTCGGTGGCGGTCTTTATCGCTCCGATGCCGCCAAAATGCTTCAAGAGCAGCTTGGCTTTGGCATCGCCTATGCCGTCTATCTTCGTGAGAGAGGATTTAGTCAGGGTCTTGCGCTTTGCGCTGTCCATTTTAGAGACGGTGAAGCGGTGGACTTCTTCTTGTATCTTATAGATGAACACAAAGAGCGCATTTTCCTTGGCAATGCTGATCTCCTCGGTGTCGGTACAGAGTGCGCGGGTCTTATGAAAATCGTCCTTTACCATACCGAAAACGGCGATGTCGAGTCCTCTTTCTTCGAGCATCTCTCGGACGGTCGAAACGTGTCCTTTGCCTCCGTCGAGCAATATCAGGTCGGGCAGCTCGGCAAACGAGCCACTCTCGTCATTGAGGTGGTCGAGTCGGCGCGAGATCGCCTCGCGCATACTTGCATAGTCGTCGGTGCTATCGGTGACCGAGGTTATTTTGAACGACCTATAATCGCTTTTTTTGAAGCTCGTGCCGTCGGTAACTATCATTCCTGCGGTGATATGCTCGTGTCCGAGGTTTGAGATGTCGTACGCTTCTATGCGCTCGGGGTAGGTCTCGAGGGAAAGCAGCTCGGCGAGTCGGGTGAGCACCTTCTCGTCCTTCTCTGCCGCGTTTTTATATGCTTTCGCCTTTTCCTCGGCATTATCTCTCACCATATCGCACAAGGCTTTATTGTCTCCGCGCTCTGCTGTTCTTACCGTGACCTTTCTGCCTGCACGCTCGGAGAGATAGGCGCTGAGGGTCTCGCGGTCTTCGTCGTCGAGGTCGAAGGAGAGCAATATGCTTTTTGGGATATATTCTCTTATCTGATAGAGCTCGCAGATGAATGCCGAGATGTTCTGCTCATCTACAATGCGATCCGCGCCGTAGACGAACTCCTGTTTATCGCTGACTGCTCCGTCGCGGATGAAAAATACCGATATACACGAGCAGAGGTCGTCGTTATAGAGTGCTATTACGTCGTGCTCGGTGTCGGAGGGTGCGACCACCTTTTGCTTCTGTCCAAGGCGGTCGAGTGCCGCTATCGTGTCCCTGCATCTTGCCGCCGCTTCAAATCTTTCTGCTTCGGCATACGCGTACATCTGCTCGGTCAAGCTTGCTTTGACCTCCTTGGTATGTCCGCGCAGGACGTCGGTCGCGTATTTTATCTTTTCAAGATACTCGTCGGGTTCTATCTTGCCCGTACAGACTCCACAGCATTTTTTCATCTGATAATACAGACACGGGCGCTCCTTGCCGATGTCTCTCGGGAATTTTCTTTTGCAGGTTGGGAGTCCGAGCACTGCGGACAGCGTATTTATGACCGAAAACACGGTCGACGTGCCAGAATATGGACCGAAATATCTGCCGCCCTCACCGCGCTTTCGCGTCATTACGAGTCTTGGGTAGAGCTCGTCGGTCAGCTTGATATAGGGGTAGGATTTTGCGTCCTTGAGTCGTATGTTATATTTAGGAGAATACTGCTTGATAAGGGTATTTTCGAGCGAAAGCGCTTCTATTTCGGTGTCGCAGACGTAATAGTCGAAATCCTTGACGGCTCTTACCATTCCCGCGGTTTTCGCATTTTTTTCGCTATTCTGAAAATATTGCGAGACGCGATTCTTAAGCTTTCGGGATTTTCCTACGTATATCACCGTTCCCGCGGCGTTTTTCATAATATACACACCCGGACGCAGAGGCAGAGAGTTTGCCTTTTCAAGCAGTATTTTCAGTTCGTTTTCCTTTATTGGCATTTTAATCTCCATTCTGCCGCCCGCGGCGGCACAAATAGTAATATACGAATTTTGCCTTGAAGGCAAAATTCACGCGTGAATTACGCCACAGGCGAGTAGTAGGGCTATCCTTCTACGCTTTGCGTTAATACTTTACTATCAGGCAGAAGTAACTTTCACGCGAGCTCTCATCTCTGCGATTTATGGTTGAAAAAATGCGGAGCAGCCGATTTCGACCGTCTCCGCACCCCTTGGCACCGTTCTGTTATTATTCGTTGAACCCTGAATTTACGAGGGATACGAGGCCGTCCAATGCTGAATCCTCGTCCTGTCCTTCTGCCGTGATCTTAACAGTCATTCCCTTTGCAATTCCAAGAGACAGAACACCGAGAAGACTTTTTGCATTTACCTTACGGTCGTCTTTTTCAATAAGGATCATGCTTTTATAACAATTAGCCTTCTGAATAAAGAACGTTGCAGGTCTTGCGTGGAGACCGCTGGCATTTGTTATTACGACTTCACGAGTTTTCATCGATTTTTTACTCCTGTCTGTATGTATCTCTGATTTAGATCTTTCTCAAAAATTCGTCGGCAATAAAACCGAGAACTTCGGTTACTATTAGTATAACAAAAATACAAACTAAAATCAAGAGCAAATATTGTATATTTTTTACGCGATTTTCATGCGTTTTTTTGGCAAAATACACAAATTATTGCGAGATTTCTCATCAAACGTTACTTGGTGGTGGTTATATTCGTTATGGTTATTGTGAATTCCGCGTCCTCTGTGTACACATTTATTACGCTTCCCTTGGAGAAGTTGATCTCACCCAGAGAATAATAATTACCTTCCTTTGACGCTGTAACATCTGTATTCAGCTTTAATTTGCCCGTCATTTTAGCTATTCTGTACGATATACCGGTTTCATCCTCGAGCTGCTCCGCGCCTGTTTCAGACGTAGTCTGCTCTGTAGCTTCAGTATCAAGGTACTCGACCGATATTGCCTGAGTCTCGTTCCAACCCTTGTACAGCTCTCCTAACAATCTACCGTTCGACGAAAGATATACCGACTCCCCTGCCTCAAGATATTTTGCCAGGCTATCGTAATCCTCGCACTCAAACTCGATCATATATTTCGACGTAATACCCGCTTTGTCGTTAGTGGTTTCCGTGTAAACTCTGTACACGACCGTTGCGGCAAGGCAAAGCACGAGCAGTATCACCAATATATCAAACGCGGTTATTCCTCTACCCGATTTCTTTTGCTTTTCTGACATTTTAATCTCCATTCCGCCGCGCGCGGCGGCACAAATATGATTCACGAATTTTGCGGGCGGCAAAATTCTCGCGTGAAAAGGCATAATTACCTAATGGCAGGAATCAATTTTCACGCAAATCTCCCGACAGTTCAACGACCGTTCCGTTCACTATCTGATCTTCGATCCTGAGCATATAATCGCTTCCGACCGCTACTCTTTCGTCACCGAGATAATATCCCTCGTCACCCTTATGCTTAGCCGTTACCTCTACGGTCAGAACCGCAAGGCTATTATCTTCGGAAACTTCAACCGCCGTGATCTTTCCAAAATACACGGTGCTGCCGTCGATATCGAAATAGAGCTCTTTTTTCTCTACTGATTGATATTCTTCTGCATTTTCTTCACACAAAATGGCGAATGAATACTCAATGCTGACACTTTCATAATCCGTTGAGAAATATCTGAACAGATAATACGCGCCGACTATTACTCCCGCAACCATAGCGAGCATCAATATGGTTATGATGATATCAACTATCAAGGGAAGCTTTTTGCGCGCCTTTGCATTGCGGCTTTTTTCACTTTCCGCCGGGTCCTTGGCTTTCACTCCGCGAAGACCCACTATGTAATCGAGCTGTGCGCCGCCTGACGACTTTTCCGAATCCGCTTTTTTCAGATTCTTTGCGGTCTCGCTCTGATCTTGTTTTTTGAGTTCAGGCATTTTTTCAGATCCTTTCGATTATTTATAAAATCTCACTTCAACGTCAAAATCCGTTTCGTTATTGGAATATTCTAATTTGTTCTTTTGCTCCTCTTCTCTGCCGACTCTGACGTATCCTGCAAGCAGACCCGCCGCGGTCCAGAAGATATAGAGCATTCGTGCGTCGTCCCACAGGCAGCTTACTGCTCCGAAAACGAGGGACACGAATATACCAACCGTAAGCGCAAGCGCTTCTCTCTTGTTTTCGTGATTACGTATGCTTGCCACGTATCCCAAGCCGTTACGCAACAGGATGAAGCAGAAAATAACGAACGCTACGGCACCGCCGACACCCGACCAGCAGAGTAATTGCAACCACAACGAGCCCGACGAGGTCACTCCCTCGGAAACGGCATTCGCGAATGCGGAATGTGCCGACACGAATGCGTGCTCTCCAGAGCCAATACCCATAAAATTACCGTTGCGAAGCATTTCCCATACGCTTTCGAAAACGCTCATTCTTATCGGGGCGTTTGCAGATTCGGTGGGCAATATCCAAGAGATAGAGTTCAATGCTTCGCCAAAGTCTACGTACGACGATACGTACGGATAAAGCATCGCGAATATACCTACGGGAAAAATCAACACTATCAGTGCGGTCAGCGTTTTATGGCTATAGAGCAGCCAGAACAGACAAAATTCTATAAGTATCGCAACAGCCGCCTCGCAGGTGCCGTAAATGAACACCGATACTATGACCAACGCGAACATAATCACTCTTATAACGACACCGCTGACCGTACGCGGCTTCGACATATACGCAAGCAACAACGGCGTTACGATCACCGCGAGGACTCCGTAGACCTCGGCACTGTCTGCTATATTGATAGCCTGTCCCTCAAATATCGGACGTGCGTATTCGTGTATAGAGTAGATAAATCCGTCTGCGATGGCATCGTAAAATGCGTTCCATACACCGACGACCGCGAGTATGCAATAGCTTACCGTAAGTATTTTCACGCATGAGTTAAGTCTTTTTCTGTCTCTTATGAGATTATAAGTCATGAAAAATCCGCCGAGGATAACGGCTACGGTGTACACCGAATCCAAAACGGTCTGCAAGCCGCCTTCGGAAAAGAAGCTTGTAACCAATATAAATCCGCAGAAGATAAATACTATGACGCTTTCCGCCGAGAATGACACAACTCTTCTATGCTTAATGACCTTTGCAGCATACGATATTGCCGTCAGTACGATCAAGGAAACCAGAACTATATCCGCTACGCCAAAATATCTTAGGAAAGGCGTTGCCGCAAGCGTGATAGCCACACCCGTTTCGGTGGTCGAGGTCACAAGTCCGAATATGATCACCGCAAGGATCACGAAAAGAATGTACGATGAATGGACGAAATAGGTCAGCACGCCGCACCCGATAGCGATCAGAGAGGCGATGAACATTCCTGCCACGCCTCCTCGTTTTTTCTCGATCGATACCAGCTTTTCCTCGGGTATGCCCAAAAACGACAGAAATATCTTTTTTAATGATCTATGCTCGTAGACCGTTGCCGCAAGGGTCTTTGACGATATCAGCAGCGGGATCGAGCAGATTATCAACGTGACGGAGGTGAACAGAGAGGATACCGCATGGTTGCTTTCTCCATACAACAATATCGGGACGAAATAAACTGCCGCCGAGATCATTCCGTACATAAGGAAAAACATTCCGTATACGTTGACAGTCAACGAAGACATCAGCTCTCTGAGTGAGTCTAACATTCGCAAGCCTTTGCTTTCCTTGAGCACAAGGTCGGCGTGTTTTTTGAGTGCACCGTGCTTCTTGGAGCGTGCTGTATTATTCAAAAGCCGAGCGCAGTTGCTATTTCGATAAGACTCATCTGCCACGGACATCCAGCTTCCGACTCTGCCGTGTGCGAACAATGAATATATGAACGCGGTGAACGTGTTTATGGCATTGAGAATAAACGAGCTCTTACGCTGCTTTTCTTTTTTTCTTGTTGCCAAGCTCTCTCCTCCCTTCCGCAAATCTTTTATGGTTTTTTATTTTTCCCCTTCCAAAAGGTCGGGGCGGTTTTTTTCGGTCAGCTCTCTCGCAGTTTCATCGCGCCATTTGTCGATATTAGCATGGTGACCCGAGATCAGAACATCGGGAACCCTGACTCCATGAAATTCATAGGGCCTTGTGTACTGCGGATATTCGAGCATACCCGACGATATACTTTCCTTTTCATAGCACTCGGGATCGGACAGAACTCCCGGCAAAAGTCGGGAAACCGCGTCCACGAGTATTGTTGCGGGGATCTCACCGCCTGTGAGCACAAAGTCTCCGATCGAGATCTCCTCGTCGACTATCTCGTCGATTATTCTGCGGTCGACTCCTTCGTAATGGCCGCACAGAATGATCACGTTATCA
>CAZQLJ010000026.1:9242-13536 GCA_964594085.1 uncultured Clostridium sp. | reverse complement strand
ATACCACAGAGTATCTTGTTCGATTAGTAAAATAATCGTCAAATTCCAATTTATCATACTGTCATAACAGCTTTCAAGCCACGGTTAAAGCCGTGGCTTTTCTCTGCCCTCCGCACGTCAAAAAAGCCTTCTCCTGTGGGAGAAGGCTTTTCAATTTCACCGCTGATCCTGCAGCCTCTCGGCTCTCTTTTTGTCACCCAACCACAAGATACTTAACGCCCTCAAGAGACTGCGTCGAGTCTGCCTCGGCAGATCTTTGCAACGAATTTACCGCAGCCAGCGACTCAAGCGGCGCGCCGTATCTCCTTGCTACGCTCCAAAGACTGTCGTCGCCCGAGGGGTAGCAGATCACGATCTTGCCGCGATCACGCTCGATCTCCTCGCCAAAGCCGACCTCGGCAAGCATAGTCGCACTCTCGCCTTTCGCCGCGCTTCCGCGAATACCGACCTCGGCATCGATACCGATCCTGTCGTCGTCCATCCTCGCGCGCGCCGAGATGATCTCGCCGTCGCATATCGCCCTGTCAAACTCGCCCGAAGTGGCGATACGGTATGCAAACGGCAGCTCAACGTCCGAGACCGAATACTCCCCGTCCTTCTCCAAAAGCAAAGAAAATCTTGCCTTACCGTGAATCGTGCACTTGTCGGCATCGAATATATACTCCTCGGGATATATAACTCCACCAAGGTCGATCACCTTTGAGCCGCGCGCTATGTTTGCTTCGTCAAGAGCGAGCGAATCGCTGAGCGTAAAGTTACCCGAGAACTCCTCTCCGTCCGACAGTACGGCTACGGTCTTATACTTGTTTTCGGTCTTTCTTTCCGTCGAGTAGATGTCCTTAACGTAGGAGATATTCTCCTCCCTGCAGCCCTCGACCTCGATGATAACCCCGACGTCGATGCCAATCCTGCCATCCTCGACAACAATTCCCATTTCACTGACCGTGCCGCGCGCCGAAGCGGTCGCCCCCGGTGTCATTCCGTCCACGGCGACGGTCTGAGAGAATTGTATCTTTCTGGTTGCCGTGTACGGCACTCCTCCGTCGTCACGGCAGAGCAAAAATTTAAGATAAAGGTCTCCACGACAGCTCACCGCGCCGTTCATAACCGTGATCTCTCCGATAAGTGTCTTGCCCTCCGCAGAAATGACTCTCAGCTCGCTATCTCCGCCCTCGCAGATCATTTCATCCGAGATCCGCAGCATTTCTCCAACGCCCCACGTCCGTCTGTTGACTGTAGCGCGACAATTCAGCTTCTGAATTCCCTCTTCATTCTCACCAAAGCCGTCCTCAAGTGGCACTTCAGCAAAGATCTGCGCGCGGGCTTTCAGTCTGCATTTGATGCTCAATTTTCTCGGTGCGGTCACTCTTCCGCTTATCATATCGGCGCCGATCGTTGCATTTCCCATAAAGCCGCCGAGATATCCGTTATCTCCAAGCTCCGAGGTATCGAACGGAACGTCGATCTTATAGTCTGCCGTCAGCGGCGCGCAATAAATGCCGTTGTCACTTCCCATATAGAGCACATAATAATCGATATTTCCCGCAAACTCCGCTTCTCCGTCGCCGATATACTTAGAGGGCGGCAGGACCGATGCCGTTACACGCAAAAGCTTTTTGATCTCGGGCTGATAATCGGGCAGAGTGAAATCTCCCGAAAGGTCGGTGCTTACCGTTTTATCGCTCACGGGTATCTGCATGTAGCCTCCCGCCAAGGTTGAGTTGTATCTTTCCATAAAAACCTCCACACGTATTTCTTTTCAATAAATACTATGTCCGCGTCGGACGTTTTATTCTTTTTCTAAAGATTTTAAGGAAAGAGCCGCCGTGGACGCATATAATGATATAAAACACCGATTTGGAGGTATATTTATGTTAGTTTACAAGGAATACAATCGAGCACGCGCCGTCGAATACGCAAGACGCTGGGCGCTGTCACGAAACCCTCTTTTTATCAACTTCGCAGGTCAGGGGGGAGACTGCACAAGCTTTGTTTCCCAGTGCATCTACGCGGGGGCATGCGTTATGAATTTCACGCGCGACTTCGGGTGGTATTATGTTAATCCCAACGACCGAGCGCCCGCGTGGAGCAGTGTCGAATATTTCTACGACTTTATGACCAACATCCCCTCCTTTGCCTCGCAAAACGGTGGGATCGGTCCTTACGGAATCGAGGTCGACAGCACGAGGGCGATCGAAGGCGACGTAGTCCAGCTTGCCGACGAAACGGGAGATTTTTATCATACTCTGCTGATAACAGGCTTCTCCGAGGGGCAAACACTCGTCAGCGCACACACTAACGACGCTCTCGACAAACCGCTTTCGTCCTACAATTACGCAAATCTTCGTTACATTCATATAGAGGGTGTGCGTATGGAGATCGGCAACGACAACTGCTTTTTCGATCTTATAGAAGGAATTTCTCTGGGTATCCCTGCCGCAACGACTTAATATTAATAAAACATCAAATTAATCGAATATTTACATTCTGACATTGTTGACAAAATAGTAGTAGTGTGATAAAATTATGGTATCTACCCGAAAGGATGTTACTAAAGAATGTATAACGAAAAATTCAAAAAATGGTTTTCCAACGCCCTCCTATGTCTAGGAGTTGTTTTGGTAAGTATAACGTACGTCTTCGTACTGTACAGAAATCAAAGCATAGCAGGTGTTATTTCAAATATCCTTGATATTTTGAACCCGATAATTCTCGGCTGCGCCTTTGCTTATATTATGAAGTCGACCTGCAATACGTATGAAAAGCATATTCTCAAGGGCCTTTTGAAATCAAAAAAAAGAGATGAGAAAAAGGCGAAGAGAACGGCAGGAACGCTCTCTCTCGTGCTTACTTATATCACCTGGACCTTGATAATATCCGCGATTCTTTGGGTCGCTATTCCTCAGGTAATACAGAGTATTACGAAGTTTGTCAACGAAATAGTCGTCAAGATTCCCGAGTACATGACGAAGCTCTACGAATGGGAACAGGAATTCCTTGCCGACAACGAGGTGATCCGACCCTATTTCGATCAGGCTATAGTTTGGCTTCAGAATTGGCTTTCGACCGATCTCGTTCCCTACCTGCAATCCTTCGTCAGCACCTCTTTGATACCTATCATCGTTTCGGTTTTCAACTCATTGTTTGACATCGTGGTAGGCCTGGTTATTTCGGTGTTTATCCTCGCAGGCAGAAAAAAGATCGCTCAAAAATCTCAAATGCTGCTCAACTGCATTTTCAAGAAGGAAAAGACCGTTAAAGTCATTGTGGACGAATTTAAATACGCGGATAAGATGTTCAGCGGATTTCTCGAGGGAAGAGTTCTCGACTCCGCCATCGTGGGTATAATATACTACGTTTTTCTTGAATTAGCTAACGTCCCCTATCCCGCGCTCGTTGCGGTTATATGCGGTATAACGAACATAATTCCCTTCTTCGGTCCCTTTATAGGCGGATTCCTCGGAGGATTCATTATTCTGACCGCCGACCCGATAAAGCTTATACCCTTTATAATTTTCGTGTTTGTAGCACAGTTTTTGGACGGATATATACTCGATCCTCACATCGTTGGAGGATATCTCCAGCTATCCTCCTTCTCGATCGTTTTCGCGGTGCTGCTGTGCGGCGGTCTTTGGGGATTCACGGGAATGCTCATCGGAGTGCCGTTGTTTGCTGTAATATACGATATTTGCAAAAAGGTCTGTTGCCATATCCTGAAAAAGAGAGGCCGATATGATCTCGTCATAAAATACAAAAAGGAATTTGGAAAGCCGAAGGCATCTTCCGTTAAAGGAAAGGATTCCAAGCAAGCAGAAAAAGAACCTGCTTCTACAGCTTCTTCGAGCGACGAGCCCGAACCCTCTGCCGAAGCGGATGCTGTTACTGTTGACACCTCCTCGGACATCAAATAATTCCTCAAAAAAAACGCGTCTGTGTTCGCACAGACGCGTTTTTTATAGATTTGGAGTAAGCATATATCCGTCGGCGCGGCGCTCTATAATGATGTTTCTGCCACCGATCTTCTTTGCCTTTTTGTTTATATTGAACACTTGAACAGCAATATTTCCAATACCGATATTTTTCTTTGGAGATATAGCGGTGAGCAGTTCTTGCGAGGATATTCCCTCTTCGTGATCTATGATTAAATTCAAAACAGTAAATTCACGTTTTGTCAGCTTCATCGGATATCCGAGATAGATGACAGTTGCGGTTTCTCTATCAATCATCAATAATTCGTTTTGCATATATTCTCCTGAAATTGAACGTTTGAGGGAGTTCGAGTCAGTTGAGTAAT
>CAZQLJ010000026.1:0-9142 GCA_964594085.1 uncultured Clostridium sp. | reverse complement strand
CGAAAAACAAGGAGCACCCAATTTCTTGGGTGCTTCTTGTTTTTGGTGACCCGCCACAGCCTCTGAACTTTTGCGTGCGGCGAAAACATCCCGATTTCTATATTTCCCCTCCGCACGCAGATCAAATCCTGCGGATTTGAGGGAGTTCGAGTTGGTTAAGCAATCGAAAAACAAGGAGCACCCAATTTCTTGGGTGCTTCTTGTTTTTGGTGACCCGCCGGAGACTCGAACTCCGGACCCCTTGATTAAAAGTCAAGTGCTCTACCATCTGAGCTAGCGGGTCTTTTTTTCGCTTACCATAATATTATACCACGACAGGCATCTTTTGTCAACAACTTTTTTTCTCGAATGCATAAAAAATAGGCAAAATTAAAGTGGCTCGATTTGTAAGATGTGCACAAACCGAGCCACAAAAAATTACTGAACGCTTCTTATTTTGTCGGCAAATTGAGAAATATTTTCGTCCATGATCGTCGGCAACGACATATCCCTATGCTGCTCCCCGTTTTCTCCTCCGCCAAGTATCTCTGCCCTGACTGCCTTGACCACAAGCTTGTCAAGTCCCTTAAAGCGTGACGGCTCGAGCGATCCACCAAGACAAGAAACGGCAACCGCGCGCTCGCGGAGGGCGCCCGGAATCGCCTTTTCGGCATATTCATCAAAGCAATCGACAAATCCGCAGCAGATATAATAAGCAACGCGGCATCTCATCAGCTCCTCCGAATGCATTTTTATATAGTCGCGCGCTTTTTTCATCGCCTTCCCCATTCGTATTGGAAATCCAACCACGACAGTATCGTATCCACTCAAATCGGGATTGCTATCGGAGAGATCAAAAAGCTCCACTTCGTGTGTTTTCAATTCTTTTTTCAAAAGCTCGGCGCATTCGCGGGTCGTTCCGCCCACACTCGCGTAAATTACTGCAATTTTCATTAAAACCCTTTCAAAATCGACCCACAACGAAAAAATCGGCTCGGTCGGTCAACTGTTTTTCACATATTAATTATATAAGATATTTCGTATCAAGTCAATACAAAAATTTCGAATTACGGCTATTTTTTATTGAAATTTGTCCGAAAGTATGGTATACTATATTCATATACGATGAGCAATTCTCGCTTTCTTGTTTTCAGATAAGACACGCGGGGGAAAGGACAAAATGATCAAAGAAAAAATAGAAAAATTGCGCCGTGAGCTGACTCACCACGCAAAGCTGTATTACGTTTACGATTCCCCCGAAATATCCGACTACGAATACGATATGATGTTTGCCGAGCTCAAGCGTCTTGAGGAGGAAAATCCCGAATTTTTCAGTCCCGAGAGCCCAACTCAAAGAGTCGGCGGCAAGCCTCTGGACAAATTCGGTAAGGTGACTCACACCGCGAGAATGGACTCACTTTCCGACGTCTTTTCCTACGACGAGCTCAGAGCCTTTATCGAGGGCGCGCAAAAGATAATTCCCGACATAGTATGGTCGGTAGAGCCAAAGATAGACGGTCTTTCGGTATCGCTGAAATACGAAAACGGCGTATTTGTTCAGGGCGCGACACGCGGCGACGGAGTAACGGGCGAGGATGTGACGCAAAATTTGCGCACCGTGTTCTCGATTCCTATGACTTTGCCCGATCCTCTTGATCTTACCGTTCGCGGCGAGGTCTATATGCCGCGTGCGGTCTTCGAGCGCATCAACGCAAAGCGAGAATCCGAGGGCAAGGCACTTATGGCAAATCCCCGAAATGCCGCCGCAGGCTCACTCCGTCAGCTCGACCCCACAATCACAGCAAGCCGCGGTCTTGATATTTTCGTCTTCAACTTCCAAGAAGGCTCGCCCTATATGGACGGCAGAGCACCCGAAAGCCACACCGAAACACTTGATAAACTTGCAAGCCTCGGCTTCTCGGTGGTCTCAATGCGACTGCGTACAAGTGACACCGACGAGGTCATCGAACACATAAAAAAGATAGGCGCGGCAAGGGAAACTCTCCCATACGACATTGATGGAGTAGTCGTCAAAGCCGACCTGATCTCCGACCGCAGAACCATTGGCGAGGGCACGAGCACACCCAAGTGGGCGGCGGCTTATAAATTCCCTCCCGAAGAAAAACAGACCAAGCTTGAGTCTATCACGATAAACGTCGGCCGTACGGGAGTCCTGACTCCCACGGCAAACCTCGCCCCTGTTCGTCTTGCGGGCACGACGGTCAGCCGCGCGACTTTACACAATCTCGACTTCATCCGTCAGAGAGGCATAATGCTCGGCGACCTTGTCACCGTCAGAAAAGCGGGCGACATTATCCCCGAGGTAGTCTGCGCGCACCCCGAAAAGCGAGACGGCAGCGAGATCGAATTCAGAATGCCCGACATATGTCCCTCCTGCAACGAGCCCGTCTATTACGATCCCGACGAGGCGGCGGCAGTGCGCTGCACAAATCTCTCCTGCCCTGCACAGCTCTCTCGCGGAATTGAGCATTTCGTTTCAAAAGGCGCGATGAACATCGACGGCCTCGGTCCGCAGATCATAGACCTACTCATCGAAAATGATCTTATCAAAAGCTCCGCCGACCTCTATTCGCTTCGCGCCGAGGATATCGAAAATCTTGAGCGTATGGGCGAAAAGTCGGCTCGCAATCTGATAAACGCAATAGAAAGCTCTAAATCCGCAGGACTTGAGCGACTTCTCTGCGCGCTTGGCATCCCGAACGTCGGCGAGGTCGCGGCAGAAGTCTTGGCTGCTAAATTCCGCACGCTCGACGCTTGTATGAGCGCCACCGTGGACGAGCTGACCGCAATAAACGACTTCGGCGAGATAACCGCACGCAGCATCGTTGCTTTCTTCTCGCGGGAGAGCAATATCGACCTTTGCAACAAGCTCAAAGATGCAGGTGTGCTGACCGAGGCGGTCAAAAAGGCGGCTTCCGATAAATTCGCAGGTCTGACCTTCGTGCTCACGGGCACACTTCCCTCGCTCTCGCGCGACGAAGCAAGCGAGATGATCAAGGCACAGGGTGGCAAGGTCTCGGGCTCTGTATCGAAAAAAACCAGCTACGTGGTCGCAGGTGAGGCGGCAGGCAGTAAGCTGACCAAGGCGCAGGAGCTGGGAGTTGCGATCATAAGTGAGGAACAGCTACGCGATATGATCGGCGAATAAGATCAGCGCAGACCCGTATATTCGACTATTCCATTATAGATCCCGCGTGCAAAGAGCTGAGGATTGTCTCGCATCAGCGCCGCGTCGCGCGGATTCGTAATAAACCCGATCTCAACGAGCACGGCAGGCATATTCGTCCGCTTTAGGACGTATAGTCCGGGGCGCACCTTCATTCCGCGATTTGCAAGACCTGTAGCATCAGCAAGATTATCAACTATATCCTCGCCGAGATTGAACGCTCTCGTCCCCCTCGCGTAAGCAAACGCCTCCACGCCCGAAGCGCTCCGTGCCTCCGATGCGTTGGTGTGAATGCTGATGAAATAGTCCGCACCCCAAGAGTTTGCGTCGTCAACGCGTGCTCTCAAGCTCCCCGCGTTAGTCGTGCCAAGCTTGGTGGTGGGAGTTGGACGGGATAATCTGACCTCGTAATTGCCACTTTGACGCAAAAGATCTGCCAGCTCTTGACCGACTCTGTAGGTAATATCCTGCTCCCTGAGCCCATTTCCCTCGGCTCCCGTATTTGGACTCGTGGGATTGTGTCCCTGATCGATATATATCTTCGGCATAAAAGAACCTCCGTGCATTATTCTAATACAATTATATGTTCCGAGTGAAAAATTGACATTCTGAACCTTTTGAAAGGCATTAAAAATGAACGAAAACATGACCGAGCTCGACTTTGGTGTCGAGCTATCCCCCGAAAAGAATAAGGTCGTGGGCGGCACACTCTACCTCGTGGCAACCCCCGTCGGCAACCTCGCCGACCTCTCGGCAAGAGCCGTCAAGGTGCTCTCCGAGGTCGATTTCATCGCCGCCGAGGACACACGAAACTCGATGCGCCTGCTCTCATACCTTGGAATACAGAAGCCTATGGTCTCTTATTTCGAGCACAATAAGCGCACCCACGGCGAGCTGATCTGCTCGCGCCTCAAGAGTGGCGAATCCTGTGCGCTGATCACCGATGCGGGCACTCCCGCGATCTCCGATCCCGGTGAGGACATAGTCTCGCTCTGCGCCGAGCAAAATATCCCCGTAACGAGTATTCCCGGCGCTTGCGCCGCTATTTTGGCGCTCACCCTCTCGGCTTTGCCCACGGGAAGATTCTGCTTTGAGGGTTTCCTTTCGGCAGATAAAAAGGAACGCAGAGCCCGTCTTGAAAAATTGAAAAGCGACGACCGCACACTCATTTTTCACGAAGCGCCGCATAAACTCAAGGCAACGCTTGCCGATATGTGCGAGATTTTCGGAAGTGACCGCAAAATTTCGCTCTGCCGCGAGCTGACCAAGCTCAACGAGGACATTCACCGCACCACGCTCGGCACAGCAGTCGCGTTTTACGAGGAAAATTCGCCGCGCGGCGAATACGTTCTCGTGGTCGAGGGCTCGGAAAGTGTTGAAAACGACGAGAAAAACGACCTCTGCTCACTTTCGGTTGAAGAACACGTAAATTACTACGTGAGCACTGGAATGAGCCAAAAGGACGCTATAAAAGCCGCCGCGCGTGACCGCGGTGTGCCCAAAAACGACGTTTATATGGTTTTTGCGAAAAACTGAATCAAAATCTAAAGCCTCCACACACGTGGAGGCTTTTATTGCTACAATAAACACGAGAAGCGGCTACCCTCCGTGGAGGGTAGCCGCTAAAGTTATTTAACGATTTGATTCGTACGATTTATTACGAAATCGTCATTTCGCTAGAGATGAGCACAACGTATGCTCCGTTAAGTCCGTCAACCGATGCCGCAACGTAAACTGTTACAACCTCGCCTGATGCATAGCCCGAAAGTGCAGATGCAGGGATGGTCATGGTTGCAGCGTTCACAATGCTTCCGCCTTCACCAAGCCAGATGTTTCTCGCCGTATCCGAAGCGTTGTTGTAGGTAGCGTAGCTTGCGTGATCGGGTCCCATAATTGTGCCGGTACACTCGATCCACTGGGTCTCACCGGTAGAGGAAACGATCTTGTAATACACACCTGTGATCTCGCCGTCAACGGTTGTCCAACCGGTATAATTTCCACCGGTGCTTGTGCTCGTCTTCACGCTAGACGTCCAAGTGTGTGTGCCGCCTCCAAGTGTGTTGCTGTCGTTAGTGAACGTATAGTCAAGATCGTATTCGACATCGCCGTGCTCGCTTACGATATCCTCAAGGCTATCGGAGAATCCAATGTAGGATATCTCAACGTAGTCTCCTTCTTTTGCTGTGCTTGTAATGAAGAAGTCAAATCCAACGTACTTAAGCGAGTAAGTGCCGTCAACTTCGCTAACGGTAGCACCCTTGGTAGCGTCAATAACGATAGTATGCCACTCACCGTCTGCCAAAACGTTGACCTTCTGGTTATCTCCGTCAGTAACTGAGGAATTCGTAGTAGAAGTCCAGGTGTTCAAATTTACAAGGGATCCGTTATTTGCATTTGTTGCATTGTACTTGTATCTTACAACGATGTATTTTCCGGTAACGGTGCTCTCGGGAACAGTAACCCAGAATCTTCCCGCATCACCGGTTGCTCCTGTACTGGTAACAGTAAGGATCTCTTCGGTCTTATCAAAAGTTACATTGCCGTTGGAGGTGATAGTGTCTTTTGTGAAGCTTACGTCGTAGCCAGCCTCAACGTCGCTGAGACTGTCACACAAGCCGATGTAAGCGATGTCCACCGTCTCACCTGCTGCAAGACCGTTAAATGCAAATCTGACGAAATTGACCGTATAAGTACCATCACCGTTGTCTACAACGTTGGTAATATTGCTAAGGTCAAATGCCGCAACGTGCCATTCACCGTCGTTATAAGCCTTGTATTTACTATAGTAGTCGTTTGTTCCTGTTGCCGAGTATGCCGAGGTGGACGCAAACAGGCTACCCATGCCTGTAACGCCGCTTGCACTGGTTCTATACTTAATTACGAAGTATTTACCCGTAACAACCGCCGAAGCGCTGTCTCTGTTAAAGAGTGCGGTGATGTAAACCTCGCCGTCTGTGTTCTTTCTTGTAACGGTAACGGTTCCGTCATCGTTTTGTTTTATGGTATATTGCGAATCGCCATTTTCCGAAGTGTTGGAATCTCCGTAATGGTCGGTTCCCTGATAGTAGAGGTCACTACCTGCGTAGGATATGTTAAGCTTATCGTAAACCTCATACTCAACGTCGCTGATAACATCAGTAAACCATACGTAATCAAAGATGATTGATTTATTTACGTCGCTCGAGCCCTCCAAGAAGTCAAATCTCACAAGATCGATTGTATCACCGGCTTTGTATTTGCCATTTGATTCAAGATCAACGACAACGACGTGCCACATTCCGTCTGTCTTGAGGGTAACGTAAATTTCTTTATGGGCGTCGCCGGTAGTGGTTTTTGCATATACGGTAAGCTGAGATACATCTGTATTCTTATATCTGATAACGGCGTACTTAGGAGTGCCTGTCATAAGAGAGTTAAACGTAATAGTTCCATCTGCTCCTGCTATACACTCAACAGTAACAGAACCGTCATCATTCAGGGTTCCTGCGAATCCGCTGGTGTTGATTCCGCCAATCATCTCGTCTCCGCTGACATAGTTGGGATCGAGAGTCATAGGCACATCGCTATCGTTGCAAAGGAGCACGTAATCAATAGTGATCGACTGATTCACTCCTATATCTTCGCAGAGATCCAATCTCAAATACGAAACCGTTTCACCGTCTACGAAACCGGAGTTGGTAACTGTTGTAAGATCAACAACAACTATATGCCATTCGCCGTCGGTGATCAAAGAGCAACTGGTCCAAGGACCTGCTGCCGTCGAACCCGAGGATGCAAGCACAGTCATCGAGCTTTCGTCGGTGGTCTTGTATCTCATTATAGCGTATCTGGGAGTAAGACCCGAAGCATAGTCAGTCAGTATAATATAAGCATCGGACACAGTTCCATTTCCTGTGATGGTAACAGAGCCATCGGAATTGAGCTCCGAAGTATGCCAACTTGCGTTGACCTTATTATGTATATCACTACCGCTAATATATCCGGGATGATATATTATCTCAGGATCCTTAGCCTCAGGCTCTTCATTAGCGGGAACAGCTACCTTAACGGAGTAAGTCTCAACGATCGCACCGCCGTCAATAGTTTCTCTGATAGAGATCGTCACAGTCTGGCCTGCATAAGCAGAGAGATCTGTCTCGAATATAATGCCATATCCAACAGTGTCGTTAGACCAAGCGGAACTATTCACTGCATCATCAGTAACGTCGGTTCTTTCGTAATACGTGTTGGTAACAGCTGTATTCGTTGCTCCAAGCGTAAGAGGAACGATGGTTTCATTGCCTTCGGCATCGGTTATTACGTAGTAAACACTGTCTGCGCTAAATCCGTTTGCTCTCAACCAGCCCTTATAATATACAGTAGTTCCTGTAATAGTGGACTCTGCCTTAAGATTGGTGTTTGTATCGCCGTCAACATAGAGATCATCAACGGTGTTGCCAGAGATGGGCTCAACAAATTCACCTGCATAATAGCTCAGATCTTCGCAGAGGTATACGTGATCGATGGTCATAGAATAACCCGTCGCACCTTCACAAATATCAAGTCTCAAGAAATTAACTGCATCACCGTAGTTATATCCTGCTGTAACCGTTGTAAGATCTACAACAAGCGTATGCCATTCGTTGTCCACCTTAATGTTGGGCTGAACGTATCCGCCTATGCTGTTAGTGCCCGTAGTTGCGAGTACGGTTATATATCCCTTTTGGTTACTGGTCTTATACTTGATAACAGCATACTTAGGAGTTAAGCCGTTTGCATGAGTGGTGATCTCGAGAGCTCCGTCGCCATCTGCAGCCGTGCTGGTAATTGTTACAGAACCGTCATCATTCAAGGTTCCGCTGAACTTGCCTGTGCTGAGTGCAGCCAAGAGCTCTTGTCCGTTGATCCAACCGGGCTCTTCTGCCTTGGGAACAGTCACAGTGATAGAGTAGGTCTCAACGGTTGCAATTCCGTCAACGGTTTCTCTGATAGAGAGCGTTACCGTCTGTCCATTCCATTCAGAAAGATCTGCGGTGAACCTAACAACGTAACCAACGGTGCCGGTGCCCAAGGATGCAACCGCATCCTGAATAGTGTCTGAGCCAGTGAAGTATATGTTCGTGCCACTTTCCGAATTAGTGAGATCAACTATTGTTTCGTTACCCGAAGCATCGGTAACGACGTAGGAAATACCGTCAGCTGACATACCTGCGGATCCAAGCCAACCTACATACTGAAGGGTTGTTGCAGTAACCGAGGTAGCGGACTTGTAATCGGTGGTAGTGCTTCCATCAACGTATACATGGTCAACGTTGTTTTTAAAGTTAGCGCTATATTCCAAACTTGCGTTATTCTCGCTCGGAATATCGGTGAGCTCGTCGCAAAGACCGATATAAGCGAAGTCCACGGAACCGTTAGCCGAGAGAGAGTCAAACAAGTCCGTTCTAAACGTGGTTACGTAATATTTTCCGTCAACATCAGCAATACCCGTACCAAGCTTGGTAAGATCTATTACGAGAGTATGCCACTCGCCATCTGCCTTCAATCCGTAGGTCTTCACGTGTCCTGTGTTACCTGCGGAGGTGTATGCCATAGCCCAGAACGATCCGTCTGCCGAAGTCAGTCCGTCTCCTGTCTTGTACTTCATAACGAGGTACTTACCGGTTTCAACTCCGCTGACGTAGAGGCTGAAGTATTCGTCGTTGTTGTCGGAAGCGTACTCTACCGTAACGGTGCCGTCACTATTTACGGTGGCACCCGTAATACCTACATCACCGCGTCCGTCTGTCATGATACCCGCGAGACCGCTGCCTACAAATACTACGTTCATATTTTCGTAGCGTTCCATTATTTCAAGTTGATCGCTGATGGGACCGGACTTAGTCGTTCCGCTTACGTAGCTTATATCCGAAATATCCATATCGGAGTTCATTTCTATAGCCGAGTAAATATCGTTGCAGAATGCTATGTATTCAACGTCAAAGGAATCTCCTGTTA
>CAZQLJ010000025.1:0-13632 GCA_964594085.1 uncultured Clostridium sp. | reverse complement strand
CACCTGCGAGGCAAGTCCGATAAGCTCGTCTATGTTATCCTCGAGCTTCCAGACCTCTCCGTTCGGACCTCTGCCGTATGAAGGAGGATCCATAATGATGCCGTCGTATTTGTTGCCGCGGCGGATCTCACGCTCGATGAATTTTTTGCAGTCATCTACTATATAGCGAATGGGGGCGCTTTCAAGTCCCGAAAGTGCCGCGTTTTCCTTTGCCATAGCGACCATTCCCTTTGACGCGTCAACGTGGACGACAGCCGCGCCCGCCTTTGCCGCCGCAACGGTTGCGCCGCCCGTGTACGCAAACAGATTGAGGACCTTGATGGGTCGGTTGGCATTCTTTATAAGGGACGAGAACCAATCCCAGTTGGTCGCCTGCTCGGGAAAAAGTCCCGTATGCTTGAAGCCCATAGGTTTGAGGCGGAATTTGAGGGCTCCGTACGATATATCCCAAGTTTCAGGCATTTTGTGCTTGACCCAGCCGCCGCCTCCGCTGCTTGAACGGCGGTAAACACCGTCTGCTTGCTTCCAAGCGTGATGTCTTGCCGCACCCTTCCAGATTATCTGCGGATCGGGACGGACGAGTATATATTTGCCCCAACGCTCCAGACGTTCTCCGTCAGATGCGTCAAGTAATTCGTAATCCTGCCATTTATCACTACACCACATATTTTTTCTCCGTTTTTCTCTGTTTTTTTACTTGTTATAATACTGCGCGAGCTTTGAAACGCCGCTATGACCGTGGCAGATTGCTATTGCAAGCGCATCCGCTGTATCGTCGGGTTTTGGAGGCGCGGGGAGGTTCAAAAACGAGGTTACCATCGTTATGACCTGCTTTTTTTCGGCTCTTCCGTATCCTACGACCGCCTGCTTGACCTGCAGAGGTGTATATTCGGCTATCTCAACTCCCTTGAGTCTTGCCGAGAGCAATATTATGCCTCTTGCCTCCGCCACTACGATAGCGGTCTTTGAGTTCGTGTTGAAAAACAACTCCTCCACCGCCATTTGCTCGGGCTTATATTTATCTATGATCTCGTTCATTCCGAGGTGGATTCGCTCAAGTCGCTCTATCATAGGCATACCTGCGGGGGTCTGAATCGAGCCGTAGCCAAGCGTTCGGAACTTCGATCCCGAATATTCGACGACTCCCCAGCCTACTATTGCGTATCCCGGGTCAATTCCAAGTATTATCATAGCTTCTCCGTTTCTTTGAGTAAACGTCGCTTTAGCCAAAAACGTTTAAAGGCAACACTAACCCATTATCATAATTCATATTATTATATCACATATCTTCTTGTGTGTCAAACTCTTTTTATTAAAAATTGTGAATGAATGGAAAATTTTAATAATTGCGGTTTACTTTTCCGTACTTATATGGTATAATGTTATTCGGTGTAAAATTTGAATTTTCAGGGTAAAGTGTATGCAGATTATAAAAATAGAAGTCGGCGATATGCTCGAATTGAAAAAGCCACACCCCTGCGGCGAACGCGTCTTTAAAGTCCTCCGTGTCGGAAGCGACGTCAGGATAGTTTGCCAGAATTGTGGGCGTGACTTGACACTCAATCGCATAAAGCTTGAAAAATCTATCAAAAAATTTATAAACAAAGATCTTTAATCCCAGATAAAGAAAGGATCCCCAAATGAAAAAAAAGCAACTCACATCAAAGGATCAGTCCCCCGTCCTTCTTTCCGAGGGCGCCACGCTGACGGGCGAAAAGCTGACCTTTAAACAAAAGCTTGCAGCAATAAGAAAAGAATACGGATATATTACTCTGGCGGCGATCATTCCTGCGGTCATCTTCTTCCTAATATATCTTGCCAGAGGCCTTTATCCCTTTGGAAATGAGACCGTTTTAGTTCTCGACCTCAACGGTCAGTACGTTTATTTCTTCGAAGAGCTCAGAAACACCGTTCTCAACGGCGGAAGTCTGCTATACTCGTGGTCGCGTCAGCTTGGCGGTGAATTCCTTGGAATATACGCGTACTATATAGCCAGTCCATTGTCGTATCTCATTCTACTTTTCCCCGCGGATAAAACTCAGGAGTTCTTGCTCGTTATGTTTATGATCAAGGCGGCGATCTGCGGCGGTACGATGGCATTCTATCTGCACAAGCATTCTGTTAATAAGAACAAGCTCGCAGTCGTGACCTTTGCTATTATGTACGCTCTGTGTGCATACTGCGTGGTTCATCAGAACAACACAATGTGGATAGATGCAGTTATGTGGTTGCCCTTGGTAACTTACGGACTTGAAGAGCTGATAAAATACGGCAAATACAAGGTCTTCGTTATTTTCCTCGCGCTTACCCTTGCAAGCAATTTCTATATCGGATATATGGTTTGTATATTCGTGCTGCTTTACTATTTCTTCTATATACTTGCGTACAAGGATAACAACGTAAACAATCCCTGCAATGAAGAAAATCATTTCTTTAAATCTATCCTGCGAGTAGGATTTTTCTCGGTAGTCGCGATAGCTATTGCCGCAGTGATCGTTTTCGGTGCTTATTATTCTCTCCAGTTCGGTAAGAATGAATTTACCGATCCTTCTTGGGATATAAAATTCAAATTCGATTTCTACGATCTTTTATTCAAGCTTCTTCCTTCTTCTTACGACACAGTACGAATTGACGGTCTTCCCTTTGTTTACTGCGGTCTGCTTACAGTTCTTCTTGCCCCCTTGTTCTTCTGCTCCAAGAAATTTACAACTCGCGAGAAAATAGCAAGCGGTGTGTTTATTCTTATTTTCGTATTCAGCTTTATGATATCTACGCTTGATCTCGTTTGGCACGGTTTCCAGAAGCCTCAGTGGCTCAACGCGAGATTCAGCTTTATGTTCTGCTTCTTCCTGATCTTCCTTGCTTTCAGGGCCTTTGAACAGATCAAATCGATACACGCAAGCAGTGTGGCGGCTGTGGCAGCGGTAATATTCATGTATTTGATCATTTTGCAGAATTCCGAGGAACAGTTTATTGAAAAGCTCGAAGCCTTGGCATACGGTCCTAAGGATGGAAAATTCTCTATTCACCCGTTTGCTACGGTGACTTTGACTATCGTTTGTCTCGTTGCCTATGTTTCACTTATCGCTTTGATGGCAAAGGTTAAAAACAAAGACCTTGTCGCAGCGGTGCTTCTTTGCGTGGTTTGCGGAGAGCTCTTCTTCAGCGGTCTCTCAAATATCAACGATTTCGATAGCGACGTCTCCTACTCCACTCATTCGTCATACAACGATTTCACTGAGATGATGAATCCGATAGTTGACGTAATCAAGGAATATGACGATTCCTTCTATCGATGCGAAAAGACCTATTACAGAAAGACCAACGACAATATGCTCCTCGGTCTCAAGGGTCTTTCCAACTCCTCCTCCACTCTTAACAAGAGCACGATAGACTTCTTGCATCTGCTTGGATATTACTCAAAATCAAACTTGTCCAAGTACCAGGGCGGAACTGCCGTCACCGACTCGCTTCTGGGTCTTAAATATATAATCTCCGACAGGGATTATTCCTCTGTTTACGGCGATCCGCTTTTCTCCGGTGAAGATTATGCGGAGCATCTTGGAATTACCGTTGACGAGCTTATAGAGTCCACCACGGCAGGAACAAAATACACAGGCGGTCAGTCAAAATTTTACTCTGCTAACGACTTTTACGTTTACTATAATCCTTACGCTCTTTCGCTGGCATTCGCAACGACCGATGCTATCCTCGAAGTAAATATGAAGGAAGAAAATTCATATCTTAACGAAAAGAGCGACAAATACGAGGAGCTTAATAACCCCGAAGGATACACTTCTCCATTTACGAGAGTCAACGCTATTCTCAGTGCTATCCTCGGCGAAGAGGTCGAGGTATTCAAAGCCGCTGTACAAAACGGAGAGCCCGTTACCTCGGGTTGCACCGCTTCGGTAAGCTCCAAGCACAACAAATACACCGCAACGGGTGATCAGCCTACTGTCACTTATTCTTATACTGTTCCCGAGGATACGCTGCTTTATCTCTACCTCCCCGCTTACTATTCTCGCGCGATCAAGCTTTCGTCGTCTACTGCTCCGATAATGGATAATACGACATCGCTCGACAAATGTAACGATAGAATAGTTGAGCTTGGCGCGATCGACGGAACCGAGTACAATTTCACTGTTACTCCCAACGGTACGAACAAAGACTTCTACACCAAGCTTGACGATTCCTTTATTTACTACATTGATACGGAGGTACTTGCCGACGTATTCGGACGTATTCAGGAGAATCAGCTTGTCATTAACGACAACTACAAGGACGACGATATCCGTGGAACGATAAAGACGGCAAACGATGACCAGATGGTTATGACCACCATTCCTTACGACAAGGGTTGGCAGGTATACGTTGACGGCGAAAAGGTTGAGACCTTTGAGGTTCTCGATTCGCTTGTTGCGTTCAGAGTTGATGACGCGGGTGATCATACCGTCAGATTTGTTTACCGTTCAAAAGCTTTCGTATTCGGTATCACACTTACACTCGTTGGAATCGCTACCTTTGTGCTCATTATCGTGTTTGAGCAGAGACTTAAAAAGCTCAAGCTCGTAAAGGCGATCTTCGTTGTTGAAGATACTCAAAGCGTTGATACAAAAAACAACAAGGCTATTGCCTCAAAGGCATCCGATAAAGGAAACAAAAACAGCTGACAATAACTCAATTTAAGGAAGTACTATGTTTTATTATATCTCCGGAAAGCTTGCTTACGCCACCCCCACCACCGCGGTCATCGACGCGGGTGGGGTCGGCTACAAGCTGACTATCAGCGAAAACACTTATAATTCTCTGCCTGCTCGCCACACGGTCGATGCTCCCGTCGCCAAGCTGTTTACTTATATGGCTGTGCGCGAGGACGGCATTGAGCTCTTCGGCTTTGCAAGTGAGACCGAGCTCTCATCCTTCAAAATGCTTTTGTCGGTTTCGGGTGTTGGTCCCAAGGCTGCCATATCCATTCTTTCTCTGCTCACTCCCGAAAAGTTTGCGCTGGCGGTGTGCACCGAGGACAGAAAGACCATTTCCAAGGCAAATGGCATAGGTCCTAAAACAGCGGCGAGAATAATTCTCGAGCTGAAGGACAAGCTTCTCAAGGAGACCGATCTTAACGAAGTGGCAAACTCGAGCATAGAGAGCGTATCCCCCGTTAAGACTAATTCGGGCAAGCTTGCAGAGGCGCAAGACGCCCTGCTCGTTCTTGGTTACTCAAGAAGCGAGGCGCTTAACGTTCTCAAAAGCATTGACACGCAGACTCTTGAGCTTGAAGAGATCATCAAAAAGGCTCTTAAGCTGCTTATGAAATAAATCTCCACGAAAGGAGCTTTCTGATGCACGAAGAAGAATTTGATTTTGAAAACCGAATAGTATCGACCTCTTATTCCGCAGAGGATGCTGACGTTGACGTTTCCCTGCGCCCTAAAACGCTTGACGATTATATCGGTCAGGATAAGGTCAAGGAAAATCTGAAGGTATATATCGATGCGGCAAAGCTGCGCGGAGAATCTCTTGATCACGTGCTATTGTACGGCCCTCCCGGCTTGGGTAAGACCACGCTTTCCAACATTATCGCGGCGGAAATGGGTGTTAATATCCGAGTTACCTCGGGTCCTGCTATTGAAAAGCAGGGCGACCTTGCGGCTCTCCTTACGAATCTTAACGAGGGTGACGTTCTCTTTATCGACGAGATACACCGTCTTTCGCGTCAGGTTGAGGAGATACTTTATCCCGCTATGGAGGACTTTGCACTTGATATTATCATAGGTAAGGGCCCGTCGGCAAGAAGTATTCGTATCGATCTGCCGAAATTCACGCTCATTGGCGCAACTACTCGCGCAGGTCAGTTGACGACTCCTCTGCGCGACCGCTTTGGAGTAGTGCTCAAGCTTGAGCTTTATACTCCCGAGCAGTTGGCGACTATCGTTACACGAAGTGCGGGTATTCTCGGAATCGACATTACCGAGCAGGGCGCTTATGAGATAGCGTCGCGCTCGCGCGGCACTCCCCGTATTGCTAACAGACTACTTAAAAGAGTTCGCGATTTTGCGCAGGTCAAGGGCAAAAACGAGATCGACAACGAGATCGCGCAATTTGCTCTCGACAAGCTTGAGATCGACGAGCTCGGTCTTGACAGCACAGACAAGAGAATGCTTGAGGCGATTATAAAATTCTACGACGGAGGCCCTGTTGGACTCGATACTCTCGCCGCAACTATCGGCGAGGAGGCAGTGACGCTTGAGGACGTTTACGAGCCTTATCTTATGCAGATCGGTTACCTCAGCCGCACGCCTCGCGGACGCTGTGTTACAAGACTCGCTTATGAGCATCTTGGAATAAGACCGAAGGTAGTTATTAATCACGACAATCAACAGTTGACATTCCTTTCGGACAACAATGATCAATAAATAAGATTAATAGCGTAAAAATATTTTTTTAGATAAATAATTTAACCATATTATTTTGATAAAAATTTTATCCCTATCGTTCATTTTCGATAGGGATATTTTTGTTTGAATTTGTTTTAAATAAATAATTTATTCACCAACATTTGTTTTTTGGGAACATTTGTTCACATTTGCAAAAATAATAATTTTTATTGTTTAGTATTGACAACTTTTTTGATGTATGCTATACTGAAAATGGAAGAATAATACAATAAGGAGGAACAACCACAATGAAAATTAAAGCTTTCAACGTATACAATAGACTTGTCCCTCTGCTCTTGCGCAGGCAGAGCACATAACATGATGGTTATGTGCTTTTATTGAGAACATACAGACAAAAAGTTAAATGGAGAATTAAATTTATGAAAAAACATTTTTAATAATTTTAGCTATTTGTGTAGCATTTTCTTTTAATGTTCCCTTAGTTAGTGCAACAAATTATATCTCTTCTACAGAATCAGCCAATCAATCGATTGACCTGCTTAATGAAACATTTGTTGAATACGATTACGAAACAAGGCAAGAAACAACCTTTTCTTACGCAAGTGTCATTGATTCATTAAAACAGATTAACCCTGATTATACCGATTATACCATTCCTTTCAGCACACCAAACGAGTCAACTGACTTGACTTTTAATAGTAATGAATCCAGAACCGTTCAGACAGGATCATCATTTACCCTCATTAAAGTGTACGAAGAACCGTATACATATACTATGAGGATTCAAGTGATCAAATCCAACGGCACTTCATCTTACGGAACCGGATTTATGATAAGTAAGTATGTAATGTTAACTTGTGCCCATATTATTTATGGAGATAATGTTGAAGAAATTAGAATTTATCCCTTTAATAACGAAAAAATCGAATCCCTAGATAACGAAACATATTATCATCCAAAATCTTGGGTATTCTCATCGAATTACGTAACCGGTGTTAATACAGGAAATTCAGATTTAAAAGCCAAATATGATTGGTGTTATTTGACACTACATGAACCGCTTGGTGAGGAAACAGGTTATTATTCATTTGCTCCAATCTCTGATAATACATACAATATTAATGTTAGTGTGACCGGATATCCTGGCAATAATACCACGATTGAAAAGTTTCAAAGATTTGGACAATATGAAAGTAACGGCACTTTATCAGTACTAAATGATTATCGAGTAACTCATTCTTGCTCTACATTAGCCGGACAAAGTGGTTCTCCTGTATATGTGCCTGGAAATATAGTTGTTGCTATCCATACCGGTGAAGGAACCAACAATTATGGCGTTAGAATAACTGCAACATTATATAATTTGCTGATTAACAAAATAAATCAAGAGGGGTGATTTAATGAAAAAATACTCTTTCATACTTATTATCTCAATTTTCTTAACATTATTTATTTTTAGCGGTTGCAACAGTACTTCTGCTGATGGCGATACTGACAGTAACAGCCAAACCATTGAACCCGAAAATAATTCCGTAAACGACACGGCTAGCCAACCTATAATAGACATCATTGACGAAACAAAAATTCCTTCTCACTACCTTTATTATTCAATTACAGAAGATTATCCGGAATATTTCTACCTTTGGCCATCACTGAGCAAAGGAATTCTCACAGGCGATAATTTAGAATATTACAACGTATATGGTGATGTTTCTATCAAAGCACTTCAAACGGAGTATCCAACTGATGTAGAAATCATTCAGGCAGAGGTTTTCCTGCCAAGTGACGGATACGCAGAAAATGCTCTTCACGAAATTGGGATCTTCGACGCTCTCGGCTTAGAAAAACTGGTAGATGGTATTTGGACTCCTGTTGCTTTTGACGGAAAATCAAACTATTATTTCAATTTAATATCAGAAGAATACACCTATTGGTTACGTAGCTACATTCCTAGCGAAGGTAAAACCGTAATCATGGAATTAAAAACTAACTCCCTATACGAACCTTTAAATCCCGGGCATTACAGAATTATTTTGTTTTTAGATGACGTTACATGCAGATATGCCGAGTTTGATATCAAATAAAACTATAACAGCAGAAATCGCCGCACTTACGGTGGTTTCTGCTGTTATAGTTTTATTTGAATTTAATCATCAAACTGACTGTTCCAAAGCTTTGCGTAAAATCCTTCGTTTTTAAGAAGCTCTGCATGGTTGCCCTTCTCTACTATCTTTCCGTTATTCATAACGAGTATGACATCGGCTTCTTTTATGGTAGACAGACGGTGGGCGACTACGAATGAGGTTCTGCCCTTCATCATTTTCGCGAAAGCGTCTTGAATCTTCATTTCGGTTCGGGTATCGATGGACGAGGTCGCTTCGTCGAGAATAAGCATAGGCGGCAGGCAAAGCAATACGCGCGCGATGCAAAGCAGCTGCTTTTGTCCTTGCGAAAGCGCTCCGCCGTCCTCTCCTATCACGGTATCGTATCCCTTGGGCAACTGACGGATAAAGCTATGTGCATGAGCCTCCTTGGCGGCGGCTTTTATCTCCTCGTCGGTAGCATCGGGCTTACCCATGGCGATATTTTCACGTATCGTACCCGTTTTCAGCCAGGTATCCTGAAGCACCATTCCATAGGATTGACGCAGTGACGAGCGCGTAAGGTCGCGGATATCGTGACCGCTGACCTCTACTTTGCCACTATCCACGTCATAAAAGCGCATCAAAAGATTAATTACTGTTGTCTTTCCGCAGCCCGTAGGACCTACGATCGCGACACGCTGACCGTTCTCTATCGAAAGATTGAAGTCCTTAATAAGCTCACGCTCGGGGGTATACGAAAATTCGACGTTTTCGATATGCACGCGTCCGTCCACCTCATTTGCTTCAAGATCGTAAGCGTTTTCTGCCTCGGGGATCTGCGGCTCGGCATCTATGAGCTCGAAAACTCTTGCAGCACACACAAGCGCATTCTGAAGCTCGGTTACAACTCCCGAGATCTCATTAAAGGGCTTGGTATACTGATTCGCGTAGCTGAGCAAGCTTGTAAGAGCTCCCACGGTAAGTGGAAGTCCCGTTATAAAGTCTCCTCCTCCCGACACGCAGATAAGCGCGCCGACAAGCGTAACGCCCGCGTAGACAAGGTTGTTAACAAATCTTGTGCTGGGATTGGTCAAAGAAGAATAAAATACTGCCTTGAGTGAGCACTTTGCAAGTCTGCCGTTTATCTCGTCAAACTGCTCGATCGCCTCGTCCTCGTGTGAGAACGCCGCGACTACCTTTTGCTCTCCTATCATTTCATCGATAAGTGCGGTTTGCTCCGCGCGGGTCTTTGACTGCTGTGCAAACAGAGAGTGTGTATTTTTTGCGATAAAAGCCGCGACGAAAAGCGAAAGCGGAGTGACAAAAATAACGACGAGCGTTATGCTGAGATTTATCGAAACCATAAACGCTATCGTGCCGATGATAGTCAAAACACCTGTGAATAGCTGCGAAAAGCCCATAAGTAATCCGTCAGAAAACTGATCTGCGTCGGATATTACTCGGCTGACCGTATCTCCTACGGGATGACTGTCGATATAGGACAAAGGTAACTCTTGTATCTTATTGAAGGCGTCTCTGCGGAGTCTGCGGACTATGCCGAAGGTGATTCGGTTATTGCAGACGTTCATAAGCCATTGAAGGAGCGCGGTGATGCCTGCTACGATGCCAATTTTCAGAAGGATATTATAGATACCATTGAAATCTACGTTATCTTTGCCGATCGCGAGGTCTATCGCGTCTCCGACAAGTACGGGTACGTAAAGCGTGAGCGCGACTATGGCTATTGCAAGTATCAGAGATATAGAAAACAGAACTCTATACTTTTTCAGATATTTAAGCACCTTTTTGCCCGTTTGGAGATAAGTCGCGCCGCCCGTCATGGCTGTTTTTTTGTTTTTAACGGAGGTTTTTTTCTTTTTTATGATAGCCATTATTCGTCACCTCCCTTGAACTGCGAATCGTAGATCTCCTTATACACCGAGCAGGTGGCGAGGAGCTCCTCGTGTTTTCCGATTCCGACCATAGCGCCATCGTCAAGCACGATTATCTTATCGGCATGGCTGATCGACGAGGTCCTTTGAGAGATGATGAAGACCGTAGGGTCGTTCTTGAGTTCTTTTAGCGCGTGGCGCAATCTTGCCTCGGTTGCAAAGTCGAGCGCGGAGGCACTGTCGTCGAAGATGAGGATAGGCGCGTTTTTGACTATCGCGCGGGCTATCGTGAGTCTCTGGCGCTGACCGCCCGAGAAGTTTCTGCCAAACTGCGTGACCCCTGCGTCAAGCTGTCCGTCCTTTTCGGCAACGAAGTCTGCCGCTTGGGCTACCTTGAGAGCATAGTTGAGCTCGTCGTCATCTGCATTCTCATTTCCCCACAAGAGATTTGAACGGATAGTGCCCTTGAACAGAACTGCCTTCTGCGGAACTACCGAGACGCTTTCTCGAAGCTCCTCAAGCTCGTATTCCTTGACGTTTTTGCCAAAGACCAGCACTTCTCCCTCGCTCGCGTCGTAAAAGCGCGGGATCATATTGACAAGAGAGGTCTTACCCGAGCCAGTACCGCCGATTATACCGATGGTCTCGCCGCGTTTTACGGTAAAACTGATGTTTTCAAGCGTATTTTCTCCCTCGCCGCTATAATTGAGGGCGACGTTTCTGAATTCGATTGCAACGGTCGTGTCGGCCTGATTTTCGGTCGTGCTCTTCTCTACATTCATTCCGACGGGAGTTTCGAGCACCGATTCTATTCTGTGCGCACAAGCGGTCGCTTTTGTCATCAGAACTATGGTATTCGCAAGCTTTACAAGCTCGACGAGTATTTGCGACATATAGTTATACATTGCAAACAGGTCGCCCTGACTCATATTGCCCGAATTTATCTCTGCCGACGAAAGATACACAACGGCAACGACACCGAGGTTGATGATAACGTAGGTCATCGGGTTCATCAGCGCGGTTATCTTGCCAACGAAATTCTGTACGTCGGTATGGTCGTGATTTGCTTCGCTGAATGCCTTTTTCTCGCTCTCCTCTTTATTGAACGCTCTGATAACGCGAACACCGCCGAGATTTTCACGTGTGAGCGAGGTGACCTTATCGAGTCTGGTCTGCACCTTTTTATAAAGCGGTATTCCCGCAAGGATAATGCTGAATACAACGACCGCCAAAGCAGGAATAACTATTGCGAATATCGGCGCGACCTTATTGCTCTTATCGATGATAAAAGCCATTATCATTGCGCCGAAAACGATTATCGGAGAACGCAAAAACAGACGCAGAGCCATATTGACTCCCGATTGGACCTGATTTACGTCGCTCGTCATTCTCGTTATCAGCGATGAGCGTCCGATCTTGTCCGAATTGGAATAAGAAAGTCCTTGTATATGTGCAAAAAGGTCGTGGCGAAGTCCCGTAGACGTGCCGACCGCTGCCTTTGCGGCGAAATATTGGGCTATTACCGTACAAGTCAAGCCGATAACACCAAGTGCAACAAGCACGAGGCACCCCGACACGATATAGCTCGTATCGTTATTTTTGATGCCCACGTCCATTATCATTTTTACGACGATAGGCACGAATAGGTCAAAGCACGCCTCAAGAAGCTTGAAAAGCGGTGCCATAACACACTCGAGCTTATATTTTTTCAGATATTTTAAAACGAGTTTCATTTAAAGCTCCCATAAAATGTTTATCTTAGTAATTATATCACTTTTTATGCTTAATTGCAAGAGGCAAAGTGAAAATTGCGATTTCTTTGCGTTTACACTCAATATTCACGAAAAAATCTTGAAAAAATCATATAAATGGGGGGCGTTGAAGCCATAACATTAACAATTACTTAACATTATTGTGTTAGAATATAAAGTGTATTTTTATGTGAACTTAACACAGGAGGTTTGCCAATGCTGAAATTGAAAGGAATCACAAAGGACTACGTTTCAGGTGATTCAACAGTCAGGGCGCTCAAGGGTATCGATCTTGAATTTCGGGAGAATGAATTCGTTTCTATTCTCGGTCCCTCGGGTTGCGGAAAGACTACTTTGTTGAACATAATCGGCGGTCTTGACAGATATACGGACGGAGATCTTATAATCAACGGAAAATCCACCAAGGATTTCAAGGACAGAGATTGGGATACGTACAGAAATCACTCTGTTGGCTTCGTTTTCCAAAGCTACAATCTCATTCCTCATCAGTCTGTTCTTGCTAACGTTGAGCTTGCGCTCACGCTCTCGGGTGTTTCCAAGGCTGAACGCCGCCGCAGAGCTACTGAGGCTCTTGAAAAGGTGGGACTTGGAGATCAGCTTAAAAAGCGTCCCTCACAGATGTCGGGCGGTCAGATGCAGAGAGTTGCTATAGCGCGTGCGCTTGTTAACGATCCCGATATTCTGCTTGCAGACGAACCTACGGGTGCGCTTGATACTACCACGAGTGTGCAGATCATGGAGATACTCAAGGAGATCTCCAAGGATAAGCTGATAATTATGGTCACGCACAATCCCGATCTTGCGGAAACTTATTCTTCGAGAATAATCAAAGTGCTTGACGGTCTTGTTACCGACGACTCCGATCCTTATGCTTCGGTCGCTTCCGATATGGCTGCCGAGGACGTGGGACTTACCAAAAAGGCAAGAGAGATCAGTAAAAATAACAAGGGAAAGAAAAAGCAGACCTCGATGTCCTTCTTCACTGCTCTTTCGCTTTCCATCAACAATCTTGCAACCAAAAAGGGCCGTACTATTATGACGAGCTTTGCGGGCAGTATCGGTATAATCGGTATTGCGCTCATTCTTGCTCTCTCGACGGGTATCAACGCCTTTATAGCGCAGGTGCAGGAGGACACACTCTCAACCTATCCTCTGACTATCCAGAAGCAGACGCAGGATATGTCGGCTATGCTATCGGCTATGACCAGCGTTTCCGATACGGGAGATTACAGAGATTCGGGCAAGATCTACGTCGATGACTCGCTCGGAACTATGATGAGTGCTTTGACGAGCGCGGTTGAGAATAATCTTGAAGCGTTCAAGGTCCATATTGATGAAAATTACGACGATATCAAGGACTTTGTCAGCGATATTCAGTACACATACGACTACGATCTTCAGGTATTCAGTGCCGACGGAAAGCACAAGGTCGGTATGGAGACGGTATTCGAGCACATGGGTAATGCCTTCTCGGGTATGTCGG